>NZ_JBHHJU010000019.1:0-107922 GCF_042136325.1 Neobacillus sp. KR4-4 | reverse complement strand
CCGCTAGACTCCGAAGAGTCTCGCTCGACTTGCATGTATTAGGCACGCCGCCAGCGTTCGTCCTGAGCCAGGATCAAACTCTCCAAGAAAGTTGATTAGCTCATTTGTTACGTTGGCTTAGTTTCATTGCTGAAACTAAAATTTATTGTTTGTTTGCACGATTTTGTTTGTTTAGTTTTCAAAGAACAATTTCTAATAAGCGAACAAATCACTTGAATTTCAATCGACCGCTCGAAAGCGACTTCACTAATTTATCACATCTTACATAGTGGTGTCAACAACTTTTTAATTTCTTTTTTCACTTGTTGACCCGCTCGATGAGGACGAGATTTAATATAACATGATAAATAAATGTTTGCAATATAATTTTTGATTTTTTTTCGAAACTGCTTTCTAACTAAGTAAGGCAAACAACATTTATATGCTTCTTCCATTAGATACTCGTTTATGTGTAGAATTAAGGAAAGGTATTCTATATTTATTTTGTAATCAGTATTTTTTCAAGAATCAAAATTTCAGTCAACGACTGTATAAATGGACGTGATTTAAAATGAGTAGTGTCGATATGCAAATTTTAATTAAACTTGGTGTTTCTGCAGTGTTTGGTCTTATTATTGGTCTTGAACGTGAATTAAAAAGGAAACCGGTAGGCCTCAAAACAAGCCTAGTTATTTCTGTTGTAAGTTGTCTGTTAACGATTGTATCCATTGAATCAGCGTACATGTTTCCTGATTCAGATGATGTCAAAATAACTATGGATCCGCTTCGCTTAGCAGCACAAATAGTTTCAGGGATCGGTTTCTTAGGTGCAGGTGTAATCTTAAGACGTGGAAATGATAGTATATCTGGTTTAACAACGGCAGCAATGATCTGGGGTGCAGCAGGAATTGGAATTGCAGTCGGAGCTGGTTTTTTCATAGAAGCATTTGCTGGGGTAGCATTACTTATACTTAGTGTTGAATTTGTTCCATTTTTAATGAAAATCATTGGGCCGAAACAATTAAGGGAAAAAGAAATTATGCTGCAACTATTTATTAGGGATCAAGGTCAAATTGAAAAAGCTATTTCCTTCCTAATCGAAAAAAATTATATCGTTCGCAGGCTCAAGATTAAGGATTTAGATAATGGCGACCATCTCGTTCAAATATTAGTTGCCGTTGACTATCGTGAAAAAACAACTGATGTGTATGCCTCTGTTTCTAATTTAGAAGGTATTCAAAAAGTAGAAATTGAAAGTATAAGTTAAAAAAATTTATCCTTACTTAAATTTTCTCTTGCAAGATTATAATAATACAGATATAATTTTTCTTGTACCAAATATCTGGGGGATTAGCTCAGCTGGGAGAGCGCTTGCATGGCATGCAAGAGGTCAGGGGTTCGAGCCCCCTATTCTCCATTATTCGAAAACCTTTGCGCTGCAGAGGTTTTCTTTTTTTTCAACGGCCCATCTAATATAACCCCATCACCACAGTAAAAATACCCACTAGTGGGTATTTTTACCTTTTTTTTAATTTCCTATTGCATATTACCTTATCACTATAATAAAATCATAAATGTAATTTAAAAATTTAGAAAAATCTGTATTTAAGGAGGGAGAATTCTCTAATTAAGTTATTCAACATGCTTCAATCTATCGTTTCCTCAGACACCGACAATCAGCATTGTCTTTATTTACCTCAATTTGAACAATAGGTTTTATTTGAGAGGAGGACCTTCCATGGAGGCCAAAAAAACTAAGACTTTTTCTGAAAGCGATTACACCTCAATTGTCCAGTCTTCATCATTTCAAACATTACTCTCCGAAAAGAAAAAGTTCATCATCCCTGTCACCATATTCTTTTTTTGTTTTTACTTTGCTTTACCTGTACTAACTTCTTATTCTACTGTGTTAAATCACAAGTTTATCGGCAGTATTACTTGGGCATGGGTTTTTGCTTTCTTACAATTTGTCATGACTTGGGCTTTATGTATGATTTATTCGAAAAAAGCAGCAAGATTCGACGAATTGGCGAATGAAGTCATTCAGGAAAAGGGGGCTAACTAATGAATACTGCTGCTTTTACAATGTTTCTTTGTATCGTTTTTGTAACATTGGTAATTACATACTACGCTTCAAAACGAACAAAGAATGCTAGTGAGTTCTATACAGCTGGCGGTGGTTTAACTGGCTGGCAAAATGGACTTGCCATTGCTGGGGACTATATGTCTGCTGCTTCATTCCTTGGAATTGCAGGTGCAGTTGCCTTAACAGGCTTTGATGGTTTCTTTTATAGTATTGGTTTTCTCGTAGCCTATCTTGTTGTACTTTATTTAGTTGCTGAACCACTAAGAAACCTAGGAAAGTATACATTTGCTGATATGATTGCTGCTCGTTTTGATGCTAAAAAGGTCCGTGGCTTCGCTGCCATGAACACGGTTACGATTTCTATTTTTTATATGATTGCACAGCTTGTTGGTGCAGGTGCACTTATTAAATTATTATTAGGCTTAGAATATACCACATCGGTATTAATCGTTGGAGTCCTTATGACCGTATACGTTATTTTTGGAGGTATGCATGCAACAAGTTGGGTACAAATTATAAAAGCTGTTCTATTAATGGGTGGTACCTTAGTTATTTCAATTATTGTTTTTGCCAAATTTAACTGGAGTATTACCGATATGTTTGCGCAAATGAAAACTGCCACGCCATTAAAGGAAACCTTCTTAAATCCAGGTGTAAAATACAAAATTGGCCTTGATACTATATCGCTAAATATGGGATTGGTTCTTGGAACAGCTGGTCTTCCACATATTCTTGTTCGTTTCTTTACGGTAAAGGATGCCAAAACTGCTCGTTCTTCGGTAGTTTATGCCACATGGATCATTGGGATTTTTTACGTTATGACCATTTTCCTTGGCTTCGGCGCCGCAGCCTTTGTTGGTAACAGTGCAATTGTATCTGCCAATCCCGCAGGAAATATGGCAGCCCCACTTTTAGCACAAGCAATTGGCGGGAATATGCTATTTGCTTTCATTTCAGCCGTTGCTTTTGCGACAATATTAGCTGTTGTGGCTGGCTTAGTATTGACAGCCGCCTCTGCATTTGCTCATGATTTCTATAACGTCATCCTGAAAAAAGGAAAAGCAACAGAGAAGCAGCAAGTTGGTATGGCACGCTGGGCAGCGGTTGGCGTTTCAGTTATTTCTATTATTCTAGCTCTAGGGGCACAAACCCTAAATGTTGCCTTCCTAGTGTCACTCGCGTTCGCAGTCGCAGCCAGCGCCAATCTTCCGGTGATTCTCTATACTATTTACTGGAAACGCTTCAATACAACTGGTGCCATTTGGGCGATGGTAGTTGGCCTTATTTCAGCCATCGGTTTGGTGATTGTCAGCCCGAATGTGTTCAGCCCTGAAGTTGGAAAAGCCATTTTTGTTGGCGAACCATGGTTCCCATATACAACTCCTGGAATTGTTTCGATTCCACTAGGATTTATCGCGGGTTACCTTGGAACGATATTCTCGAGTCAAAAAGCAGATGTGAAAAGATATGAAGAAGTTTTGGTTAAGTCTAATACTGGCATTAACATTGGCGGATAATAAAAAATGAAATGGGACTGAATTGCGTCAGTCCCATTTTCATTATCCTTATTGAACTTTTCCTAAGAAATTTACTTTTGTCCTTTTCTTCCAGCGCCACTTTTTGAACGGTTACTTCCAGGCTTACTAGTATGGGACCTTCTTTCAAATCCCCCACTTCGATCTGATCTATTCTCTCTTCTTCCTGATTCGTTTCGATTTCGTGGTGTACTTGGTTTTGCTTTTCTAATTCCATGTTTCACTTTTTGAGTACTATGCTCTTTATTATCGTTTATTTTGCGCTCATTGCCCTCTTTGGTATTTCCCATATTTTGTTTTGGAATCGTGATATTTAGCTCAGCTTCAATTGTTTCAAGCATAGGTCGATCTATCGAAGTATAAAAGGTAATGGCCAGACCAGTCATCCCAGCTCTTCCTGTTCTGCCAATGCGATGGACATAGCTTTCCGTATCTTGAGGGATATCATAATTAAACACATGGGTGACCCCCTCAACATCAAGTCCTCTTGCCGCCACATCTGTCGCAACGAGCAATTGTACCTCTGCATCCCTAAACCGTTTCATCACCCGCTCTCTCTTTGCTTGAGACAAATCCCCATGTAATTCATCGCAAGAAAATCCATTTGCCTTCAGGACATCAAACAGTTTACTTACACGGCGTTTGGTCCGGCAGAAAATAACCGCTAAAAACGGACGATACGTTTCTACTAGTTGAATAAGCGTGCCTTGTTTCCCACGATCAGTCGTATGAATCGCAATTTGTTTCACCGTTTCAGCAGGTCCTTGGGTTTTTTCAATTTGAATGTATTCTGGATCTCTCATATGCTTTTTTGCTAATTTACGAATTTCAGCCGGCATGGTTGCTGAAAAAAGCATCGTTTGCCTGCCTACTGGTGTTTCTCTTATAATATCTTCCACTTCATTGAGGAACCCAATATGGAGCATTTGGTCTGCTTCATCTAAAACAAGGTAATCTATTTCTGATAAACGAATGGTTTCCCTTCTAATATGATCCAAGAGTCGCCCGGGTGTTCCTACGACTATCTGCATTCCCCTCTTTAACTTTTTTAATTGTTTATCAACATCCTGGCCTCCATATACGGCTAGAACATCGATACCTGTTAGATTGGAAATTAGTTTTTCAATTTCCTCTGTTATTTGCAGGGCTAATTCTCTCGTTGGCGTTACGATCAATGCCTGGACATGCTCCGCTTCACGTTTAATTTTTTCTAATATTGGCAGGATGAATGCAAACGTTTTTCCCGTTCCTGTTTGCGCCTGTGCTATGATATCGATACCATTGATCACAAATGGAATGGCTTGTTGTTGAATCGGTGTTGGTTTAGCAATACCGTGACCACGTAATGTTTCCACGAGTGGTTCTGAAATACCTAATGATAAAAAATCTGACAAAAATACCCCTACTTTCTATTTATCCAATCAATTTATTTTGATTGTTTATCAATACAATTGCAAATATACTTTTCAGTTGTTTATCCAAAAAATTAATAAATTATGAGACATTGATTGCCTTTTTCGTTTAAAACAACTATAATCTCAATAAAACCAACTTATTTCATCGGAATAGTAAAAATTAAAAAATTAGGTGGGGATTAAATGAACCAACAAAGTTTTGTAATCATTCATGGATTAGGCGGTAGTGGAACTGATCATTGGCAAACTTGGCTGGCAAATGAATTAACTAGAAAGAATTATCATGTACAATATCCAACTTTTACAAACTTCGACTCGCCTAATAAGAGCGTTTGGCTGGAGGAATTGACTACTAATCTGCAGATGGTCCCAGAGGAAAATAATTTAACAGTCATTACACACAGTCTAGGCTGCTTATTATGGCTTCATTATGCTTCTACTCAAAATAAACCAATTGCCAACCGGGTGATTTTAGTCGCACCGCCTTCTCCAAACCACATTCTCACTGAAGCAAAATCATTCTACCCTGTACCTTTGGATAGAAACAACCTAAAGAATGCAGCTGAAAATACATTATTTATCCATTCAACTAATGATCCATATTGCAGCTGGGCAGATGTAAAAAGCTATTCAAATCTTAGCTTTCCTTCCATCACCATCCCTAATGCAGGTCACATAAATACACAGTCAGGACACGGAAAATGGCCATGGATATTAGATTTATGCCTGGCGGAGGAAAAGCATTCTCTAATTGTATAAGGTAAAAGAAGGAGTGATGATATCTGCACTCCTTCTTTTTATTTGATTGCTAAAATTACTTCATACACAGGAGATGATATAATGATTTCAATATTTTATCTATTTTACCAATGTGAATTATCGATTTATATATTAGGGGATGATTAAGATAGATTTACATCAGTTGTATGTTTTTACAAAGGTGGTCGAACACAAAAGCTTTTCTAAAGCAGCAGATGAAATATTTTTAAGCCAATCAACGGTTAGTTCTCATATTCAGGCATTAGAGAAAATGCTTAATATAAAGCTTTTTGATCGAGTGGGAAGAGAGAGTATTCTTACGCCGAAGGGGGAACGTTTGTATCAATGGGCCCTTAAACTCTTATTAATTAAAGACCAAGCATTGCTCGATTTAAAAGAGGGAATGACAGATCTGAAGGGGAAGATTCGGATTGCCGCCAGCTCTGTCCCAGGGCAATTTATGATTCCAGGCATGGTTAAACAATTTAGGGAACAATATCCTGAAGTAATATTCCATATCAACCAATCCTCATCAAAAATTGTTGCTGAAAAAGTGTTAAACGGCTCTGTGGATATCGGTATATTAGGTGAAAAATATGATAATGAAAAACTTCGCTTTATCCCACTTTTAAAAGAAAGATTAGTCCTAATTACATCGAACCAAAACGAAATGGTTGGTCCAGTAAATATTCGCGATATTTTAAACTATCCGTTTGTGATGCGTAATTCAAGCTCAGGAACAAATGCCCTTTTGGAACGGGTTCTTAAAAAAAATAACATTCACAAGGAGCAATTAAATATCATTGCCTATACGGAAAGCGGACAAAGCTTGATGCAGTTTGTCATCCAAGACATTGGTATTTCGATAATTTCCGAAATCGCGGCAAAAGTATATTCTTCCAACAACATGCTTAAGATGCATGCAATAAATGAATTTGACGAAGAAAGATACTTTTATTTAGTCTATAACATTAATAAAACACAATCCCTATTATCAAAATTATTTATTGATAGTGCCGTGCATTTAGTCGACGGCAATTTGCACAAACTGGGCTGAGACTGTTCGGTCTGGAGCCCAGTTTGTTTGTTCTATTCCTCGTAAATCATTTTTTTCGTCATTCCCCCATCCACCACTAAATTTATCCCTGTGACAAAATTATTTTCACGATGGGTTAGATACAAACATGCTCGAGCAATATCACTTGGTTCACCAACACGTTTTGAGAAATGCTGTTCATGGTCGAGTTTTGTTAATTGTGATTTATCACCATTATGTATCCACCCAGGCGATATAGCATTGACGGTAATTCGATATTCACTTAAAGACGCAGCCAAAGCATGGGTAATCGCAACAATTCCTCCTTTTGAAGCAGCGTAAGCTTCCGAGTTAGGCTCTGACATAATGGCCCGTGTTGAGGCAATATTGACAATTGATCCTCCAGATTCATTCTCCCGCATATATTTAGCCACTTCTCGAGAACAGAGGAAGGCACTTCTTAGGTTTGTATGAATCACATCATCCCATTCTTCAATTGTTAATTCTAGGGGAGACTTAAATACCCCTTTGCCTGTATTATTAATTAAAACATCAATTTTTCCATACTTTTGTTTTGTTACTTCTACAAGCCGAATTATGTCTTTCTCTCTTCTAACATCTGTCTTTACAAATAGAACGTCCCCTCCGCAACTTCGCATCTCTTCCGTCGTTAAATTCCCTATTTCTTCGTCAGCATCTGCCAGGATGACTTTAGCACCAGCGGTGGCATATGCACTAGCAATACCTTTTCCAATCCCATTGGCAGCACCTGTTACAATGACCACTTTATTTATAAAATCCATTAGTCTCCCACCTTTTCTTCTTTTATTTGTATTTAAACATATTATACGTGCCAAACTAAGTTAAAACATGCGTGGAGATTTTTTCTATGCAAAAAGAATTATTGATGAAAAAACTATTGTAATAAAACAAATTAGAGGGGGATTCCAATGCCTGAAAAGTGTTTTTATTGTACCAATGATGTTGATGAAAGACAGATGCACCATGTATCCTTTATCTCTTCAAACAAAGAAAGAGATGAAACATTGTGTGATGAATGTTATCAAGAATGGCTCGAAGGTCTCAAAGGTTAAAGGTCTTTGGAATGGATTCTTATCAAAACAGTTATGACTCATCCTGTAATATCCTATGGGTCACAGCTTAACCTGAGGTGTTGTGTCATTGTCAATCAAAAAAAAGATGCCACTGATTTTTTGCTTGCTAGTATTTTTAATTTTAGTAACGAATAATACGATTCATTTTCTTCGTTCAAAAAATCAGCTGCTTTCAAATAACGAAAGAGAAATTGATATGATCACTAAAGAAGTGTCGTTCCAAGTTGAAAATATTAGAGAGGGCTCATTGTATGTTGAAGATATTCTTGGCAAAGACTTACGAACGGCTTCGTTGGCGATTAAGCACGCACTGCCGCCAAACTATAAGGATATTACAAATGAACAGTTAAAAAAACTGGCCCAAGAAGTAAGAGTGTCACATATAACCCTGCTAGCAAAAACAGAAAATGATATTATTGGAGTAAAATCCTCTGACCCAAAAGAAATTAATATGTCCACAAAGGGTTGGGGATATTGGTATGATGCCTTCCAGCAGCTATTTAATCTAACTCCTGTTTCTGTTGGAAAAGGTTTAATCCTTCCCCATTTTTGGTCTGGTCCGATAGAGGTTGCTTCCTCCAATCCAGATCATACCGATAAATGGGGCTATTTTTTTGATGGGACGACGAACTATATTATTAATCCATACTTTCGTGACAATGCAGTATTAGATTATGAAAGACGATTTGGTCCAGGAAAGGTAATTAAAGGTTTTACAAAAGAACGCGGGGTTTTAGAAATCACTGTTTTCAATCCCAAAAACTTTGGTAAAAAGAAAGAAATTGTCCATTTAAACGGGAATAGTTATATTCGGATATCCGCCCAACAAGTATGGTATGGCTCATATAAGTACCGTAACGAAAAAGTTGATGCCTCCTATATTAAACGGGCGATAAATTCAAAACGAGTACTATCCTACAAGGATGATATACAGGGCAGAAATTTGATGAAAACCTTCGTTCCTGTTTATTCCACACCAGAACCATTTGTCATAGGACTTGCTTATGATTACGGACTCATTAGGAAAGAACTCACACATGAACTAATGGTCCATGTTCTGCTCTCCTTTATCGTTATGATGATTGTCTTTATTATCAGTTTGATTTTCTCCCGCTCCATTACTCAGCCAATTGGGTATATTGTTGAACAGGTTAATGATATTGCACAGGGTAACTTTGGAAATATAATGCATCTAAACAGAAAAGATGAATTAGGTTTGCTCACAGAAAATGTGAATGCCTTATCGAAAGACCTGCAGAATTACGTAAATGATTTAAACAAGAGTAAAGAGCTCATTGAATATCAGGCATATCACGACCCATTAACTGGTTTGCTTAACCGGAGATATTTGCAAGAAAAGTTACAATCATTTTTCCAACAGGCAAATCAAACTAGTGAAACCGTATCAGTTTTATTCATCGATATGGACCGTTTTAAACATGTGAATGACTCTTTTGGACATAACAAAGGGGATGAGATACTGAAAATCATTGCTGAACGGATTAACGCAAGTTTATCCAGTAATAATGCGATTATTACCCGGCAAGGCGGCGATGAATTTATTATTTTGTTATTAAGTCATAGTCTTAAGGAAACAAAGTCCGCAGCAGTAAAAATCGTCAATAATCTAAAAAAGGGATATCTTTTAGATGGAAACGAGATTTATCTCAGTGCCAGCTGCGGTATTAGTTTGTTCCCGGAACATACGGACAATATGGACACACTGATCGTTTATGCAGACCTTGCGATGTACTCAGCTAAAAAGCTGGGGGGAAACAAAGCCATCGTTTATTCGGAAAAATTAATTCAATCGAATATCGAAAGACCAAAACTAGAAGCACGGTTACGGAGGGCAATCGAAAGTGGAAGTGTGGAAGTTTACTATCAACCGAAGGTTAATGTTGAATTAGGGGTAATTTTTGGAGCGGAAGCCCTCATAAGATGGAAAGATGAAGAATTAGGTTACGTCTCTCCTGATTTGTTTATACCGATTGCTGAAGATACTGGATTAATCCATCCCTTATGGGAATATGTCATGAAGGAGGCGTGTCAACAGGTTAGTAAGTGGAACGAAACACGTTCGCTCCCCCTGTCTGTTTCAGTCAATTTTTCAGCTCGGCAATTTCAAGAACCTTGCAATATGGTAAATCAGGTCAAGGAAATTCTAGCTGCAAGTCAATTAGAGCCAAGCAATTTTGAAATAGAAATTACGGAAAGTATTCTTTTAAATAATTCCTCTGAAATTGTCGAATCATTAAAAAGCCTTCAGAAAATGGGGATTAGGATTTCCATTGATGATTTTGGAACAGGTTATTCTTCCTTGAACTATTTAAAGAATTTACCGATTAATATCTTAAAAATTGATAAATCATTCATACAAGATATCCATGAAGATTACGCTAATTCAGAGATACCTGAAGCGATTATTAATCTTGCACGCAGTCTCCATCTTCATGTAATCGCTGAAGGGGTAGAAAAAGAGTATCAAAAAGAATTCCTATTATCGAAAGATTGCATATATATGCAGGGTTACTTATTCAGTAAGCCTTTAAATAAGCAAGAATTTGAGCATTTTCTTCAAAAAAATTCAAAATAAAAGTGGAGAGATTATTTCACAAATCTCTCCACTGAGCTAACACTGCTTCCACTAAAATCAATCGTCAGGATTTTTGTAGACATCCTTGAAAACTCACTTTTCAAGCCACGTTCGACAACCTTCCCTTT
Organism: Neobacillus sp. KR4-4; assembly: GCF_042136325.1. Classification (NCBI taxonomy): domain Bacteria; kingdom Bacillati; phylum Bacillota; class Bacilli; order Caryophanales; family Bacillaceae; genus Neobacillus; species Neobacillus sp. KR4-4. The sequence continues at coordinate 97,273 of NZ_JBHHJU010000019.1, read as the reverse complement.
CCCTTTCTCTGTAAAACATAGAACAGTTGGTCCTGCACCACTTAACGCCACACCGAACGCACCAAGTTCTTTAGCCATTTCTTCTATTTCCTGATAAGCGCGAATAAGTGGTTTACGGTATGGATGATGAAAAAGGTCTTGGCTCATCATTTTCCCTGCTAATCCCCAGTTTTGAGTTAAGAGAGCTGCAACCAACAGATTAGCCGTAGAAGAGGCTTGGATTGCACATTCACGAGATAATTCTGCAGGGAGTACCCCGCGGGAATCCTTCGTTAAGAGAATTTCATCTGGAATGACAGCAACCATCTCAAAAGAAATGTTAGAGATGCTGAGCATGTCTACTTCGTTATCCTGATAAGAGCCAATGAATAATCCGCCGAACAGGGATGCACCCACGTTGTCAGGATGTCCTTCCACTTCTGTCGCGATAAGCAATTTTTCTTGCTGAGTTAAACCGATATTTCCTACTGAATCAGCAAGTTCAATCCCTGCAATTATGGCTGCGGCACTTGAACCCAAACCACGAGCCAAAGGAATATCACTGGCCACTTGGATTTGACATGGCTGTAAATTGACTCCGTATTTACTAGCAGTTTTAATGGCAATTTGCAGGATAAAATTGGTCTCATCTGTTGGGAAGTCCTTCAATTCATCACTAACTGATTGAATGTTCCACTTGTCACTTTTCTCGACTTCTAACGTTAAATACAAATCGACTGCAAGGCCCATTGAATCGAAACCTGGACCTAGATTAGCTGTACTAGCTGGTACTTTAATAATAAAACGATCATTTAGGGTCACCCATGGACAACTCCTCGACTATGTTGTGTGACTGCTTTTATGCTAATTCTGTCCCTCTTATAACGTTTTTCTCACCACTCGATAAGCACTTTTAATTTCCTTAACCGCATGGAGGTCATTCAATTCTACTAATATTTTATCATAATTGGATAATGATGCTTTGTGAGTGACAAGCACAATTTCTGATGTTTCATTTTTCTTAACAGGAAGCTGTAAGATTTTTTCAAAACTAACGCCATATTTTGCAAAAATGGTGGTGATGTCAGCGAAAACACCCACTTCATCTTGCACATGGATTCTTAAAAAGTATTTAGAGTATTTTTCATCATTATCTTTCAATTGCTTTGGATATTGTGGAGTCACCGCACTTCTTCCATTTACCCCTAGCCTCAGGTTTTTTATTACCGCAACTAAGTCTGAAACGATGGCCGTTGCTGTTGGCAAACTTCCGGCACCAGGGCCATAAAACATAGTCTCACCTACCGCCTCACCATAGACATAAACGGCATTATACTCATTTTGAACAGATGCCAGCGGATGATTATTGGAAAGGAAAGTTGGTGCGACACTAACCTCAACCTTCTCCCCTTCACGATGAGCATAACCTATTAGTTTCATGGTATATCCCAATTGTTTCCCATAGCTCAAATCTTCATCGGTAACTTTGGAAATCCCTGAAACTTGGACATCTTCTAAATCAATATGCATAGAAAAGCCCAATGTAGCTAGGATCGTCATTTTACGAGCAGCGTCTAGTCCTTCTACATCTGAGGTCGGATCAGCTTCAGCAAAACCAAGCTCTTGTGCCTCTTTAAGGACCTCTTCATAGGTACGGCCTTCTTCACTCATTTTAGTTAGTATATAATTGGTTGTTCCATTTACAATTCCCATAAGTTGTTTAATTCGGTCAGAGGCAAGTCCATCAACTAATCCTCTTAGAATTGGAATTCCCCCTGCCACACTTGCTTCATAAAACAAATCACAGCCGTATTCAGAAGCAACTGTTAACAGTTCAGAGCCGTGTAAAGCCATTAAATCCTTATTAGCAGTGACAACATGCTTGCCTTGTCTTAGTGCAGTAATTAAATAATCTTTGGTATCCTGAAGCCCGCCCATTACCTCGATCACAACATCTATTTCATCATCAAAAAGGATTTCATCTGCATTTGAGGTTAATAGCTTAGTATCTACTTCTACGGGTCTGTTTTTATGTATATCCTTAACAAGGACCTTTTTAATAACAACCGGGCACCCCACTTGGTGGATCAATTTATCTTGATTTTTTTTGATAATTTTCACTACACCACAACCAACAGTACCTAAACCTAATAACCCAATCGTGATTGCCTTCATGTGTTTTCCCCCCCTACAAATGTCCTTGTGTGGCGCACATTTGTTTTTGTATTGTAGACATTATATTATTCTCTGAATTTTTTTACAATAGATTTGTTTCTAGCTTTCCATTGTGTAAACGCTTACTGCCGCGTCATAAAAGGATAACATTTTTTGAACAAAATTTTTCGTCATAAATTTTATTAATTTTTTCTTCTTTCCCTTTACAATCCTTAAGGTTTGGTTGTAGAATAATCCCTATATTTAGTTTATTTTTGAATATTCAATCAATTATATTATTCTATACATGACAAGTGATGAGGAAGACGACATTAAGAATATGGTCCAGCATACGAGGGTGGTACCACACGTCGATACACGTCCCTCATAACAAGACAAATCCGTCTGTTATGAGGGGCGTTTTTTAATTAAAGAATTAAAGGAGGATTACGAGCATGTATAAGGTACTTGTAACCGATGGAATTAGCAGCACAGGATTAAAAAGCTTAATTGAACACCCTAATTTTACCGTAGAACGACAGCCAACACTACCGACAGAGGGGTTAAAAAATATCATTGGAGAATACGATGCTCTGATTGTCCGGAGTCAAACAAAAGTAAGTGAAGAACTGCTCAAAGCAGCGGGCCGTCTCCGTGTAATTGCTAGAGCAGGTGTTGGTGTCGATAATATTGATGTGAATGCGGCAACGAAAAAAGGGATTATTGTCATCAATGCCCCCGGTGCCAATACCATTGCAGCAACGGAGCATACCTTAGCAATGATGCTATCCTTGGCACGAAAAATTCCTCAAGCCCACCAAAAGACAGTATCGGGACAATGGGACCGTAACTCTTTTAAGGGTGTGGAATTGTACAAAAAAACTCTTGGCGTTATCGGCATGGGCAAAATTGGAACAGAAGTGGCGAAACGGGCAAAAAGCTTCGGGATGAACATTTTAGGATTTGATCCTTACCTGTCCGAAGAGCGAGCAAAAAAGCTGGGAATTGCGAAAGCGAGCCTCGATGAAATTGCACAAGAATCAGATTTTATTACCATTCATACACCTCTTACTAATAACACAAGAGGCCTGATTAATGATGCCTATTTACGGAAAACAAAAAAAGGTGTCCGGTTTGTCAATTGTGCCCGTGGTGGTGTGATCGACGAAAAGGCACTGGTTAGAGCCATTCAGTCCGGCCATGTTGCAGGTGCAGCTCTTGACGTGTTTGAAAAAGAGCCTGCTTCCGACCCAGAATTATTGCAGAATCCAAATATTATTGTAACACCACATCTTGGAGCTTCTACCGTTGAAGCACAGGAAAAAGTGGCCCAAGAGGTAAGTGCGGAAATCATTGAGATTTTTGAATCTCAATCGATTCAAAACGCTGTGAATATGCCGCAAATGTCAGGCGAAACCCAAACGAAACTGCAGCCGTACCTCCTTCTGGGGGACCAAATGGGGCAACTTGTCATTCAATTATTAAATAAACAGGCTCCTGCTAAAATAGAAATCAATTATTATGGCGATTTAATTGATGAAGATACAGAATTGTTGACACGTACCATGTTAAAGGGTGTCTTGTCCTATCATTTAAGCGATTCTGTTAATCTAATTAATGCTTTGCACTTACTAAAAGAGCAAGGAGTTTCGTATAATGTCGTTAAAAATGCAACAAATAAAGGATTTGCTAATTATATGGAACTAAGTGTCTCCAATGATCATGAAACAGCCAAAATTGGGGCAACCGTCTTAAACGGGTATGGAGCGAGAATTCTAAAAATCAACCAATACCGAATTGACGTTAAACCAGAAAAATTCCTATTATATATCAAACATCGAGATGTTCCGGGAATGATTGGCCAGGTTGGTTCACTCTTAGGAGACCATCAAATCAATATTGGGACGATGCAGGTGGGGCGTACAGAAGTAGGCGGTGAGGCAATCATGGTATTAACTGTGGACAAAACATTAAATGCCAACGTCATTCATATCTTAAAATTAATTGATGGACTCGAAGAAGCACAAGTACTGGAGTTATCGAATGTGGATACATTTGAACCTGGGCGAGTGGAGTTAGAGAAGATAGAAAATATATAGATAAGAATTGAGGGATTGCAACGGAGCAATCCCTTTTCTATATTTATCATAATATCCTTTTCAAATCGAGGACCGTATCAAGAATGTAGTCTGCTTTATGTTTTTCAAAGTCACCCCTGGCATCTTTTCCTGATAGGCCGGTTAGAACGGCTGCAAACTGACAGCCAAGTTTTCTTGCCGCTAATAGATCGGCCAAGGAGTCCCCTACGACTAAAACGGTCTCAGCATTTTCAAGCGGTAGTCTTGTATTTAAACACGCTTGAATAGGTGTCTCCTTCCCAAGGAGTCCCATGATATATGTAAATGGATGGGGCTTCGATAGCGACATTCGTTCTGGAAGCTCTAATTCCGCCTTTAGCACATCATCAGCGGTTACGATTCGATTTACATCAAATTGCTTCAACCAATCTAAATGTTGAAACGGCTGAATAGTTTCCAATTCTGGTCTGCCTGTACCGATACCAATCATGTATCCTGATGAATTCAGGAATTGGAATAACTCGTCAATTTCTTGTCTAGGGGCTAATGTTGTTTCATTGGCCAAGAAGCCCTTTTTCCCATGTTGAACGGATGGCCTTCCAGTCGAAGCGAGGACATGTTCATCCCCCACATACCACTCTTGGGAAACATGCTCACAAACGGACCAAAGTTCACCCTTGTTAAAAATAGAAGTTGCAACCCCCATTTTCTCTGAGGCTAGTTCGTTCAAATAACTAAACAACTCCTGCTTCGTTGCCTCTGAGCGTGCAAACTCCTGCTCAAACAAACTGAAATCTAGTTTCACATGGTAGTTACTTAACACCTTTCCCATCTCAACCAGGGTTTCACGATCAATTGGTGCCTGACACCAGTTTTTAATTTTCTCCAATTCAGTATCTTTAATTTGCGAGAGCAGGTGGATCAGCTGGTGGCTGAATGATAGGTAGATCATGTCCCAGTTGGCGTTTAGGCCGCGTGATTTCATAAACTTTAGAACTTTATCGTTTTCAAATACTAATTCTCTTATTTCCTGAACTTCCTCATCATTATAGTCTGTTTTAAACTGCATCGGTTCGAGCCCCAAGTAATTAGGGCTGATCAGCATTTCCCAAACAGTTAAAGCAGAAGCATCAAAATAATGTTCTTCGCTTAATAGTACCCCATCAACATCAAATAAAATGGTTTTAATCAAAAAGTCTCACCCTCATTTCATCTTTGCTTTATTACGTTATCGTAACACAGTAGGACAACTTATTTGAAGTAAATTATTTAATAATACAATAATAGTAAAAGAACAAGCAGTGTACCAGTTTTCCAACTGTACGGCTTGTTCTTTTTAAATAAATTTACCCTTTTATTAAACTTTCTTCAAACGGCCAGGCTGGAAGCATCTTCCTTAGTGGTTTATCCTCACGATAGCCTAGGGCATATTCTCCCTGCATGATGGTATGGATTTCTCTTGTTCCTTCATAAATTACAGGTGCTTTGGCATTTCGTAAATAACGCTCCACTGGGAATTCATTGGAGAAGCCGTACGCCCCGTGAATTTGGACCGCATCGTTTGCAGCCTCAAAGGCGGCGTCACAGGAAACCCATTTGGCTAAAGACGTTGCTTGGGTATTCCGTTTGCCCTTATTTTTTAGCCAGCCAGCCTTAAAGACTAGCAAACGTGAAATCTCTAGATTAGCGGACATTTTTGCAATCATTTGCTGAACGAGCTGATGTTTGCCAATTTCTTTGCCAAAGGTCTTCCGCTCCTCACAATATTTGACGCTAGCTTCCAGCGAAGACATAATGGTACCACATGCACCTGCAGCTACTGTAAAGCGGCCATTGTCGAGGGCGGACATGGCAATCTTAAAGCCTTCTCCCTCATAGCCCAACAAATTCTCTGCTGGAACCCTGACATGATCTAAGAATATCTCCCCCGTATTTCCTGCCCGAATTCCCAATTTCCCTTTTATGGCTTTAGTAGAAAGCCCGGCAAATGACCGTTCTACAATAAAACAAGAGATCCCATGATGACCAGCTTTCGTGTCTGTTTTTGCAAAAATTAAAAAGTGGTCAGCCACATCACATAGAGAGATCCAAGTTTTTGATCCATTTAAAATATAGTAATCTCCATCTTTGACGGCTGTCGTTTCCATGGCCGCCACATCGGAGCCAGCATTCGGTTCTGTTAATCCAAAGGCACCTATTTTATTTCCGGCTGCCTGTGGAAGAAGGTACTTTCGTTTCTGCTCCTCAGTCCCCCACTGTAATAATGTCATACTGTTCAAACCAGTATGTACTGATACCGCGGTCCGGAAGGCCGTGTCGCCTCGTTCTAGTTCCTCACAAACAATGGCGAGGGTATTATAGTCCATGCCCACTCCGCCATATTCCTCAGGAATACATACACCCATTAACTGTAATTCTGCTAATCTTTTTAAAATATTAATTTCAAAATGACCTTTTTCATCCCACTCCTTGATATAGGGCAGAATTTCTCGGTCTACAAATGATCGAACCACCTTTCTAACGCTTTTTTGCTCTTCAGATAAAGAAAAATTCATAATAAGTACCTCCCCTAGATAATATGATCTTGTTTCATTTTTACGATTTCATACTTGGAATAACCCAGTTTAAACAGGATTTCATCTGTATGCTCACTGTGCAATGGCGGATGCCTATCGATTTTTACTGGGGATTTTGAAAACTTTAATGGTGAACCGACAAGTTTTAAGTTAGAAATCGTTGGATGCTTTATCTTCACAACCATTTCCCTTGCGATCGCTTGTTCAGAATCCAAAGCCTCCATCACATTGTTAATCGGTCCATTCGGGATCCCAGCTTCATCAAGTAACACTTTCCACTCTGCCCTTGATTTCGTTTTTAATTTTCCCGTGATGATTTTTTCCAGTTCATCCTTTTTTTGCAGGCGCCCGGAGTTTTTTTTATATTGGTCACTTAAAAGGACTTCATCTTCCAGCAGGATGGCTAGTTTTTGATATTGCCGGTCATTTCCAACAGCAAGGATAAATTCGCCATCTTTTGCGGCAAACACTTGATATGGAACTATATTGGGGTGCGCATTTCCGAGTCTCTCAGGGATGATCCCAGAGCATAAAAAATTACTGGCAACATTCACTAACGCAGCCAACTGTGAATCAAATAATGAAATATCTATCTCTTGCCCCTCTCCAGTCCTATTGCGGTGCTGGATGGCGCCTAAAATACCGATACAGGTGAAAAGACCGGTGAGTACATCTGCTATGGCAACACCGACCTTTGCAGGCTGCCCATCCTTTTCACCTGTAATGCTCATCAAACCTGACATGGCTTGAATAATATAGTCATAACCTGGAAGATGGGAATAAGGGCCAGTAGTGCCAAAACCACTGATTGAGGCTAAAATAATTCCTTCATTCACCTTTTTCATTTCCTCATATCCGAACCCTAATCTGTCGAGGGTTCCCGGCTTAAAATTTTGGACAACCACATCAGCATCGCTCACAAGCTTTTTTAAGATTTCAAGGCCCTGAGGGGTTTTTAAGTTTAAAGTAATCCCCTGTTTATTACGATTAGCACACAAATAATAGGCGCTCTCTCCTTCTAAAAAGGGCGGTCCCCACCCCCGTGTTTCATCCCCAATTTCGATACTTTCAATTTTGATTACTTCTGCGCCCATATCGCCTAAGATCATCGTGCAATAAGGACCGGCTAGCACACGTGATAAATCGATAATTTTTAATCGGTGGAGCGGCCCAGGCATTTTTTTCTACCTCCTTTCTTTTAAATTGGTAGAGTGATTCTATTAAAAAAACTATTAATTTTCATAATAGAGAAATAAATATAAAATCAGCAAAAGCCTCCCTAAGTCCAAAAAAAAGCCAGCGCTAACAATCAATATTCAGAAATACTTTGATTGTGCCACTGGCTTTTAGTCTGTCCGTATCTGGATGAAAAAAGGTCTACTAAATATCCAAACCTATCGATATATATTTTACTTCTAAAAACTCTTCAATGCCGTAGTGTCCACCTTCGCGTCCCAGACCACTCTCCTTAAAACCACCGAATGGGGCTTGAACGACTGAAGGCAGGGCATCATTTAGGCCAATAATACCGTACTCTAGTTGTTCCGTTATCCTAAAGGAACGGCTTAAATTCTCTGTATATACATAGGCAGCCAATCCGTAACAAGAATTGTTAGCCCGTTCAATAACTTCTTCTTCGGTACTAAAAGTGGAAATCGGAGCGAGCGGGCCAAATATTTCATCTTTCATACATTCCATCTCATCATTAATATTGGTCAAAATTGTGGGTGCATAGAAATATCCGTTATTTTCACCTGGGGTAAGCCCGCTATAAATGACCTTTCCACCTTTCTCAACTGCGTCCTTAACCAGCCCATCTACTTTTTTATAAGCGGCATGGTCAATTAATGGACCAATATCCGTTCCCGCTTCCAGTCCGTTGCCGACTTTAAGCTTTTCTAATTCTGCTTGAAAAAGCTTAGTAAATTCATCTGCAATCCCTTCCTGTACATAAACACGATTTGTACAAATGCAGGTTTGACCAGCATTTCGAAATTTTGATTGTAAAAGTCCTTCAGCGGCCTTCGCTAAATTTGCATCATCCATTACAATAAATGGGGCATTCCCACCAAGCTCGAGGGAAACCTTTTTGACAGTATCAGCGGCCCCACGCATTAACGTCTTTCCAACCTCGGTTGACCCTGTAAAGGTAATCTTTGTTACGCGTGGATCCTTCAGCCACGCTTCGCCAATTTCTGACGACCTTCCAGTAATCACGTTCAGCACCCCTGCAGGAATGCCTGCTTCTTGGGCTAGCTCCGCCATTTTTAATGCTGTAAGAGGCGTTTGGTTTGCAGGCTTCACAACAGCCGTACAACCTGCTGCTAATGCAGGTGCTACTTTTCTCGTAATCATGGCCGCCGGGAAGTTCCACGGTGTAATCGCTGCGATTACGCCAACCGGTTCTTTTCTAACTAGTATTCTTTTATTTGGATGTGCGGCTGGAATCGTCTCACCATATACTCGTTTCCCCTCTTCGGCATACCAGGAGATAAAACCATTTGCATACTGAACCTCACCCAGTGCTTCTTTAAGTGGTTTACCTTGTTCAATGGTCATGATCCTTGCAATTTCATGTTTGTTTTCCTCAATTAAGTAAAACCATTTCATCAAGAGTTGATAGCGCTCATCCGCTGTTTTTTTCGACCAGAGTTTAAATGCTTTATAGGCAGCATCCACTGCTTGTTCTGCTTCATAAGCACCACCTGTTGGAACAGCACCAATTACTTCTTTTGTAGCTGGATTATTTATTTCTGTTAAAACCTCATAATCATTGCCAACCCATTCCCCATTAATATACATGGGATAGATTTGATAATTTTTATTTACAATATCCATTTTTATTCCCCTCCAACCGATAAGGCAGGATCATTTGTATACACTGCTTCTATCGCCTCTTCCATAATTTGCAAACCTTCTTCGAGTTGATCATCAGTGATGGTAATTGGCATGAGAAGGCGAATCACATTGCTATAAATCCCAGCACTTAGTAACATCAGGCCGCGTTCTCCAGCAGCTTTTACAATTTTCCCCGTCGCCTCTTTATCTGGTGTTTTGGATTGTCGGTCCTTCACTATTTCCATCGCACACATCGCACCAAGACCGCGGACATCACCAATCCCCTCGAAACGCTCTGCAAGAAGGTTCATCTTTTCAAGTACACGATCACCTATTTGTCTTGCCCGGTCATTTAGCTGTTCATTTTCAATAATATCTAATACTGTCAGTGCTGCCCTGCAACCGAGCGGGCTCCCAGCATAGGTTCCACCGATTTCCCCAACTTCGGCAGTATTCATAATTTCCGCACGGCCAATCACGCCGCTAATAGGAACGCCAGCACCCATTGATTTCGAAATCGTAATTAAATCAGGTACCACCCCAAAATGGTCAATTGCAAAGTACTTTCCTGTCCGAGCGAACCCAGTTTGTATTTCATCGGCTATAAACAAGATACCATACTGTGTGCAGATTTCTCTGACCCGTTTAACAAAAGCGGTGTCAGGCACTATAAATCCGCCTTCTCCCTGCACAGGTTCCATCACAACGGCAGCAATCGTTTCAGGTGCAACTTCTGCCAGTAAAAATTGTTCAAATTGGTCGATCATCATAGCACTATATTGCTGTTCATCCATTCCTTCAGGGCGGTGGTACGCATATGGGTATGGTGCCTTGTATACTTCTGGAGCGAATGGTCCAAAGCCGAACTTATAAGGCTTCACTTTACTTGTCATCGTCATGGTCATTAACGTCCGGCCATGGAACCCCCTTGTGAACGAGACAATTCCTTGGCGCTTTGTGTATTTCCTGGCAATCTTTACCGCGTTCTCAACCGCTTCGGCACCACTGTTAAAAAAGGCAGCCTGCTTGTCAAAGTCACCCGGTGCAAGCTGACAAAGCCGCTCGGCTAAAGCGATATACGATTCATACATCATTACATTAAAGCCAGTGTGGATAAATTGGCTTGCTTGTTCCTGAAGGGCTCTAACTACTCTAGGATGAGAGTGACCGACGTTTATCGTTCCAATAGCACCAGCAAAATCAATATAACAATTACCGTCCACATCTTCTACCAGAGCTCCTTGTGCCTTTTTAACAAAGGAATGGCAGTTATTGCTGATTCCTTTTGGGACATATTTATTTCTTCGCTCCAAAATTTCCTTCGATTTAGGACCGGGTATTTCTGTTTGGAGCTTGACGTATTTCTTTTCCACTACTGTGCTCCCCCTTTTAAAAAAATTATTAAGCATCTAATTGTTCTAAGACGGTTTTGAAGGTGCTAACTACTTTATTAACCTCTTTATAGCTTATGGTCAATGCCGGTTCAATACGAATGGTTTTTGAATTAATTAATGTCCCAGCTACAAGGATTCCTCTATCAAACATTCCTTTTGAGACCTCGTATCCAATTTCATCTTGATGGAATTCGATGCCAATCATTAAGCCTTGACCACGAATCTCCTGTATCTTATCTTCATGGCCTTTTGCTGCCTTCTTCAGTTCTTCAAGGAAATAGGCCCCCACTTCCGCTGCTCTCTCTGGTAACTTATCTTCAATTAATACTCCAATTGTGGCAATCGCTGCGGCACATGCTAACGGATTGCCGCCAAAGGTGGTTGTATGCATAAATGGATTATCAAACCAGCTCTTAAATACTTTTTCACTAGCTACAACAGCCCCAGCTGGCATCACGCCGCCGCCAAATGCTTTTGCTAGACAGATAATATCTGGAACTACTTCATACAGTTCTGCGGCGAACATTTTCCCCGTTCGGCCCATTCCTGTTTGTACTTCATCAAATATAAGCAAGGATCCGTACTGATCACATAGTTCACGAACTTGCTTTAAGTAGTTTTCCGGTGGAAGAATAATTCCGCCTTCACCTTGAATCGGCTCTAAAAGAACAGCAGCGACATCTTCACCAACCGAGGCACAGACCTCAAAGGTTTTTCTCATCATATCAATATCTCCAAAAGGCACATGACGGAAGCCCGGGATTAATGGTAAGAAGGGTTTACGGAACATCCCTTTCGCGGTACCTGACAACGAGCCTAAACTTTTCCCATGGAACGCACGAGTCGTAGAGATAAACGTTGTCCGCTCGCTGTACATTTTGGCAAGTTTCAGGGATGCTTCAACGCTTTCTGTTCCGCTGTTTGTAAAGAAAGCATATTTTAAATCCCCTGGGGTAATATCTGCTAAAATTTTTGCTAGCATTGCACGAAGTGGATCTAGCAAATCCTGACTATGGAGCGCTTGACGTTTTAATTGGTCAGTTACTGCCTTAACCACCTTCGGATTACGATGACCTACATTATAGATGCCGAATCCGCCAAGGCAATCGATATATTCTTTGCCATTGACATCCTTAAAGCAGGATCCATTATCAGACCACTCCACTGCTGCAAATTGGCCGCCTTCCGTAACTGTTTTCCGGTATTCTAAGAATCCTGGATTTACGTGTTCACGGAAACCATCAACGGTTTCTTTGGTAATCCAAGCCGCTTCCTCACTATTAATTTCCTCTTTTTCTATTAAGTTTAAAACCTTATTAATATATTCACTAACCTTTTGATTTTGCTCACATTTTAATTCATTTTTTAAATCGATACTCATAATCTTATTCCTCCTATTAAATGATTAATTAGAAAACCAGCCAATTGGTTCAACCTGTAAATTAATATTTATCTGTTTTATTTCTTGAAACTCTTCAAGTCCAAACGTTCCAAGGCTGCGGCCAATTCCGCTTTGCTTATAACCGCCCCACGGTGCCTCGTTATAGGTAGGATGATAGGAATTTACCCAAGTAATCCCTGCACGCAGCTTTTTAATGACCCTTAGTGCCTTTGCACCATTATTAGAAAATACACCACCGGCTAACCCATAAACGGTACCATTGGCAAGTTTAATAGCTTCTGCTTCGTCCTTGAACTTCTGAATGACTACAACGGGACCGAAGATTTCCTCTTGAACAATTCTCATCTCTTGGGTGACATCGACAAATACCGTCGGTTCAATAAAATAACCTTTTTCTAACCCATTAGCGACAACCCGCTTTCCACCGCAAGCAACTATGGCACCTTCTTCCTTGCCGATTTCAATGTAGGAAAGGATTTTTTCTAAGTGCTCCTGACTGACAAGCGGACCCATTTCCGTTGCAGGATCATCACCAGGTCCTACTTGAATTTGTTTTGCCCTTTCAACAAAACGCTGGACAAATTGATCATAGATGCTTTCTTCAACAAGGATCCTGGAACCAGCGGAACATACTTGACCAGAACCTGCGTAGATTCCAAATAACGCATAATCCACTGCCGTTTCAAAGTCAGCATCAGCAAAAATAATATTCGGTGATTTACCGCCTAGCTCTAACGAAACTTTCTTCATCGTATCAGCTGCTGTTTTCATAATATGCTTGCCCGTTTTCGTACCACCTGTAAATGAGATCATATCGACCTCAGTGTGGGAGGCGATTTCATTTCCAACCACCGCACCAGCTCCCATTACCAGATTAGCAACCCCTTTTGGCAAACCAACTTCTTCAAATATCTCGAAGAGTTTTTTCGGTGTAACTGGTGTCACTTCCGATGGTTTAAAGACAATTGTATTTCCTGCGGCTAAGGCTGGGGCAATCTTCCACACACTCATTAACAGTGGATAGTTCCACGGAACAATCAATCCGCATACCCCTACCGGTTCACGGACAACCATAGCCTGTATTGGATCGGCGACATGATAGGTCTGCCCATCAGGCTTTGTAATCAATCCTGCATAATAGCGAAAACAGGCGGCTGCATCACCGACATCAAAACCCGCCTCTCTTAATGGCTTCCCATTATCCATCGTTTCCAGGTGTGTCAATTCATCGGCATATTCATCAATTTTGTCAGCAATTTTTAATAAATAGGAGGATCGTTCCTGTGCAGAAATCCCAGACCATACACCTTCTTCGAAAGCCCTGCGTGCTGCATAAATAGCTGCACGGGCGTCAGCTCTTGTTCCTTCAGGCGCATATGATATAACCTCACCACTTGCGGGATTAAATACTGGGCGTGTTTCTTGATTTTCGGCATCTTTCCATTCACCATCAATAAACATCTTCAGGTTTACCACTCGTTTTTTTACCTCGACCATTTAAATTCCTCCTTTATTCACCCTCATTAACTATAGTTGCAAGAAGCGTGCCAACCTTTAAAACCTGCCAAAATAAATATCTCTCAAGAAATTTGATTGATTACTATTCAAATCTGCATAACCCTATGATTGATTGAATAGGGGGAACATATTAAATCAAAATTTACAAGTTAATAAAAAAAAGCTGCTTCAGATCATTAGACCTGAAGCAGCTCAATTAAAAGGGTGATAGGTTTTCCATTTTAATATTTTTCTCATTTACTATTTTTTGATACTTTCTACTAACAGATGACTGACTAATTCCTAGGGCCTTTGCTGCTTTCGTTGTCGTTTTGTATTGGTTCATTGCCATCACAATTAACTGCTCCTCGACATGATCGATAGCCTCCTGTAACGGAATGACCCTTGTAAAGACTGGCTTCATTTTTTTATGTTCCAAGCCCGTGGATAAAAATTGGCTGACGAACTCTGCATCAATCGACGGATGTTCGGCCGTAACTACTAATCTTTCAATAATATTTTGAAGTTCCCTGACATTACCCGGCCACGGATAAAACTCTAGTACATTAATAGCATCAGGAGTTAGATGGTAATTCCGATCATATCTCTCATTCAATTGCTGGAGGAAATGAAAGGCAAGCAGCGAAATATCCTCTGTCCTTTCCCTTAAGGGCGGGATATGAATCGGTATGACATTCAGGCGATAAAATAAATCTTCACGGAATGTCCCTTCCTCAACCATTTTTTCTAATTTTTTATTCGTAGCTGCAATGATCTGCACATTCACCTTAATCGGGGTAGTACTGCCAATTGGAATAACTTCCTGCTCCTGAAGAACTCGTAATAGCTTCACCTGCAAATGAATGGGCATCTCACCGATTTCGTCTAGAAACAAAATACCGCCATCTGCTTGTTTAAAGTAGCCTTCTTTTCCATTTTTATCAGCACCGGTAAAAGATCCCTTCGCATATCCAAATAGTTCGCTTTCGAGTAAACTCTCGGGAATTGCCCCGCAATTTAATTTAAGAAAGGGCTTCGCCTGGCGTCTGCCTAATTGGTGGATCGCTTGAGCAATTACTTCTTTTCCAACCCCAGATTCTCCGTTCAAAAGGACGGTGGAGGAAAAATCAGCAATTTTCTTGGCCTGATTAATCACCTTCTCCATCTTCGGACTACAATAAATGAGCTTTTTCAAAAAACGGTCCTTACTCTTAAAATCATCCAATTCCTTCTTATATTGTTCTGATATCTTTTTCATTTCCTGCAGTTCACTTTTTAGTCGGGTGGTTTCGGTAATATCACGAGATGCAATGATAATCCGGTCAAGTTCATTTTGATCATTGAAGACCGGATTTCCCACGGCAAGAATTTTTCTCCCCGTTTTGGTTTCTTGAACAACAGAGACCTTCTTTCCTTTCTCCAAAACAAGTCTTGTGACCGAAGGTGTAAACAGCCCCTGGTCTTCAAGTTCGAGAATATTCTTTCCAATCAGCTCTTTTAAATCAACTTTCCAGAAATCTTGGATAATGTTTTCACTAAACCTGATTAGCTCTCCTTTGTTATTCACCACGAGAATTTCATCATAGATACTAGACAAAATCGCATGCAGGTCCTTATTTAAATCTTTAATATACTCAATTTCCATAGCCATTTCTTCGACCATTGGCAAATCCTGGGCAACAATGATGATTCCATCGACTTCATTCTCATAGTTCAAGATAGGGCTATAATCGACGAGAATCCCCATTTCATTCTTGATAACCAAATGGTTAAGAAGCGTCTTACCGGTGGAAAATACCTGTTCAAGATGGGTGCGGCTAAAAATCTCTCCTGCTGGAAGATTCATAACCTTTTCTGCGGTCGAACGAATCATTTTTAAACCAGCTTCATTATAATTAATAATTCTCTTTTCTTTATCCAACACAAAAATGCCCATCGGAATCGAGGTCAGAATAATTTTAAGTAAGTCGACACTTTTATTTTCCTGTTTAAAAAGCTCAGCAAGAACATCTTCTCTGCTAATGTAACCAGCTGGATGACCATCCACATCTCTAATAATCGCAAAAGGTTCGCCAATAATTTGGAACAACGCAGGCAAAGAGATTTGTTCACTAAGATGGCAGATGCTTTCAAGAGATTTCGCTTGTTCAAGTAATGATTCAATAGAGGCTTGCTCTTTATTGTTGTTTTCAAGTATGACATACGCAAATAAATGATTTTGTCTTTTTAAAAACAAAAACGGTTCTTTAAGGTTATTAAAGGTTGATCGAAAAACTACTTCACTTTCATCCACGTCCACTGAAATAATTGGTTTCACTTTTTCTTTGGCAACAGAAAACATCGTTTACTTCCCCCTTAACACCTTATCAATCTAATACTATCATTTTATTTGCAATATTTTAATTTAAATATGGCAAGAAAAAGAAGATGAGCAACCCATCTTCTTTTTCTTGCCATTAGTCACTACCAGTGACAAATAAATCTTCCTTTATATACGCGAGAACCATCCCGGGAATAACATAATCTCCTTCCTGTACTTCAAGCGATTTGACTTCACCACTTAAACATGTCTGAACCCTTTCCTTCTTTCCTGCTTCGGAAGTAAGGATAAATAGGGTTTCCCACTCATAAATTCTCGAATCGCTATTAATTGAAATCCTTTCCACCTTGCCATAACATGGGCTTAGGACAACGCCATAATACATGGAATCTCTCTCCTTTTTCGTTTACTAATATTGCTCGTGAAAAGGTCGTGTCTGTAATACTTGACTAAAAAATTCCTGAAATTCTGGGATATCCTCCGCCTCGATTCCCAATCTTTCTGACCAATGATCATCTGATATAGTGTCTTCTTGACAAAGTAAAACCATGTTCCCTGACTGAATCGAAGTGACCATCGCTTTCCCAAAGAATTGCTCTGAATAGGCTATCATCAAATCGTAGCGATGGTTATGTGAAATTAAACAAAAATAATGTAACTGCTGCTGTTCTTTTTGTTCGGCTAGTATATCCAGCTTCATGAATAACTTCCTCCTTTTTCTATTTCACTTTTTAATATTTCAACCAGCCACGAAGCCTGGAAGCCTCCGCTAGTTTTTGAATTCCTTCAATATAAGCAGCAATTTTCATATTTACACCAAACCGATTAGAGGTATGGTAAACCTTTAAAAAGCTTTCTGTCATTTTCTCCTTGAGACGTTCATCAACAATCTCCTCGGTCCAGTAGTAACCTTGATTGTTCTGACACCATTCAAAATAAGAGACAATGACACCGCCGGAATTGGCGAGGATATCAGGGACAACAAGGATTTGCTGATCATCTAAAATTTTTAACGCTTCCTTTGTGGTGGGTCCATTGGCAGCTTCAATAATAATGCCGCAGTTAAGTTGACTGGCATTATACTTATTGATTACTCCAGAGATTGCAGCAGGAATAAGGATATCACATTCTTTTTCTAATAAATCTTGGTTAGTAATGGAGCTAGTAAAGCGATTAGAAACAATGCCAAAGGAATCTCTATTTTCAAGTAGAAATGGTATATCTAGTCCGTTCTCATCATATACACCGCCAAGCATGTCGCCGATACCAATTACTTTTGCCCCAATCTCATATAAATACTGGGCAAGATAACTGCCGACATTACCGAACCCTTGAATGATGACACGTGTATCTTTTAACTTCATTTTCTTTAATTCACAAACCATTTGCAGCGTATATAAAACTCCTTTTGATGTTGCTGTTTCCCTTCCCTTAGATCCCCCGAGTGCAAGTGGCTTTCCGGTGATAAAACCAGGGGAGTCGAATTCACGGATATGGTCATATTCATCGAGCATCCATGCCATAATTTGCGAGTTTGTATACATATCAGGTGCAGGAATATCCTTTGTGGGACCCACAAGTTGACTAACCGCCCTAACGTAGCCACGACTCAACCTTTCCAATTCATCTAAACTCATTTTACGAGGATCACAGATAATTCCCCCTTTAGCACCGCCATAGGGAAGGTCGGTTATACCGCACTTTAAGCTCATCCATCCGGCCAATGCCTTTACCTCATCTGGCGTGACATCTGGATGAAAACGGATACCTCCTTTAGTTGGACCAGAGGCATCATTATGCTGAGCACGGTACCCTTGGAATATTTCTGTCTGACCATTGTCCATTCGAACAGGGATGCTGACTTCTAAAAACCTCATTGGCTTCTTTAGAAATTCGAATACCTGGGGTGGGTAATTCAGAATATTCACTGCTTCTTTTAAAATTTCTTGAAACTCAACAAGGGAATTATCCTGTTCTATTCCTTTCATATTCTTTAAATCTAGTGATTCGACAGCCATTCTAACACCTCATTTTTTATTGTTACTTAAGGTAAAAGCAAGTTTCGTGCCAACTTAGAAATAGCGGTTTGAATAGATAATCTAGTAAAAAAAGAAGAAGTCCTATGAAGAAATGAGTCAAGTATTCAATTCTGCATACAAAACTCTTTTGAACAATAAAAAGCCAAGCGTTATCGCTTGGCTCAAGTTAATTTTTATAAGGTAGAGGTTTTCTCCGCATCATCGATATTTAAATCAGCTATTTTAATTTGGAAAAACTTTGTTTGGTAAAGCATATACACTACACCAATAACGATCCATACAATCCCGCCAATGAGCGCATCAAGTTGTAAGTTCGCCCACAAAATTCCTGTTAATCCTGCTCCAATGACCGGCATAATGAGATAGGAGAATATATCTTTCGCTGTTTTATATCTCTTCTGGCGAAAAATAAAATGAGCGATGACCGATAAGTTTACAAATGTAAAAGCAATTAATGCACCAAAATTTATAAATGAAGAAATGAGCTCTAAACTTGGAGCAATCGCAAGTAATGAGACGCCCCCAACCAAGATGACATTAAAAACCGGTGTCCGGAATTTGGGATGAACATACCCAAACACCTTTTTGGGCAAAACCCCATTTCTCCCCATAACGTACAAAAGTCTTGATACACTGGCATGGGAGGCAAGCCCAGAAGCTACAGTGGCTGCAAAAGCACCGGAAAGGAAAACCAGTTTAAAAAGGGTTCCACCCACAAACAATCCGATTTCAGGTAGTGTGTCATCGGTTACCTTAAAGCCCGAAATATCTGGAAACAGCGCTTGGGCGAAATAGCTGCAGGTGAAGAAAATGGCGCCGCCAATAAAGACCGTTAACATAATCGCTCTCGGCATCGTTTTTTGATCGATAGCCTCTTCTGCATACATAGTTACTGCATCAAAACCTATGAAGGAGAAACAAACTACCGTAGCTCCTGTCAAAACGGCCCCGAGGTGAATATCAGAATGGAAGAGCGGTGCTGTGGTGAAAATGGTTCCTTGTCCCATTCCTTTGGAGAGCTGGACAAAGGCAAGAACGATAAATGCCGCAATTAAAACCACTTCAAAAATGACAAGCAGGGAATTTAAACTCGATGTTTTTCCCATACTCCAAGCATTAAGCGCCGTGACGATCGCAACATATGCAACAACCCAAATCCATGCTGGCACCTCTGGAAATACGGAAACCATATAAATACGAATAATCAATGCATTAACCATAGGAAGCAATATATAATCAAGCAACGCTGCCCAGCCGACTATGAATCCAAGATGAGGACTGATGGTCTCGCGTGTATACGTATAAGCCGATCCCGCACTTGGAAACACCCGGACCATTTTCCCATAACTAATTGCCGTAAATGCCATAACTACTAGTGCTGTGAGGTATGCGAGCGGGACGACCCCATTCGTTTCTTCAGAGACAATTCCAAATGTATCAAACACAATCGTTGGTGTCATATAGCCCAATCCAAGCATAACGATTGCCCATAGCCCAAGTGAACGCTTAAGAGTAGTATTCTCCAATTTTACCATCTCTCCTTTTCTAACCGGCTATTTGTTTATTAGTAAGACTTTGTAAGCACTTTCATTTTGTTTTAGCAATGAAAAACTTAAATCACTAAAATAATTGCAGATCTACTCCTCCTTCCATTCTACCTACTAATCTAACTATTTAAAATAGTTGCAATTTTCATGCCAATCATCTTTCCTTTTAAATGTTATCTTTAATCAAAATTTTTATGAAAAAATGCATAACCTACTCAGGTTTGA
The DNA here is from genome assembly GCF_042136325.1 of Neobacillus sp. KR4-4. Lineage (NCBI taxonomy): Bacteria > Bacillati > Bacillota > Bacilli > Caryophanales > Bacillaceae > Neobacillus > Neobacillus sp. KR4-4. The sequence goes on along the minus strand of NZ_JBHHJU010000019.1, from coordinate 77,224 downwards.
ATAGAACGCATGTCTTAACCTTTATCGAGTTGATTGACCAGCAAAAATAAAATAAACGGAGATTTTCCGGTTATTTTCAGAATGGCGCTTGTTTCGTGGTAAATAAGGGAAGGTTTTCCGGTTATGACAAAGCAAAATCTCACATTTTTGAATTTTTCGAGTAAATAGGCGGAATCTCTCCGCCTATTTAAGCCTTTTTTAATAATAATTACAAAATAAGCGGAATTTTTCCGTCTATTGATCCACTCGGGCGTTAACCTGATCTCCATGGCGTAATTGCGGACCCTCTTATTTCTAGAAACCTTGATAAATAAAGAAAAGACGTATGCCAATTCATACGTCTTTTAATAAGAAAGCACCCGAAAGTAGAACACTTTACATATCCTAGAATCCACTGCTTTCATAAAAAATTATTCGTTTATGCTTCCTCCGCTTTATATTGGGGCGGCGCTATTCGGAATGCCTTTGTTAGAAAAAGCAAGTAAGTAAATCCAGTCATGAACCAAAGAATTCCCATAATCAAAGAACTAACCTCTAGATTAATCCAAAGGATCCCAACCGCTCCCGCACCAATTAATGGCATGATAATGTAATCAAAAAAACCTCTAGGTGTCCTGTGCATCTTTTGACGAACGGCAAAGTGACTAACAACAGAAAGGTTGACAAACGTAAAAGCCATTAACGCACCGAAATTAATTAACGAAGTCGCCGTAACTAGATCGAAGAACCATGCCGACAAGGAGATGACACCCACAAATACAACATTAATTGCAGGTGTCCGCCATTTTGGATGAACGTATCCAAACCATTTTTCCGGGAATACCTTGTCACGCCCCATTACATACAAGAGTCGCGAAACACTTGCATGTGATGCAAGTCCGGAGGCGAGTGTATTAACAAAGGTTGTACACAAGAAAATCGATTGGAAAAGCTTTCCACCTACGTATAAAGCAATTTCTGGAAGTGCAGCATCAGGTTCTTTAAATCTGGATATATCCGGAAAAAAGGATTGAATAAAAAACGATGTGGTAATAAAAATAACCCCTCCCCATAAAGCTGTAAGCAATATTGCTTTTGGGATCGTCTTTTGCGGATTGGGCGTTTCTTCAGACAATGTCGTAACAGCATCAAAACCCAGGAAAGAGAAGCAAAGAATCGTTGCACCGGTAACAAGGACTGGCAGGTTCATACCTTCAACAAAAAATGGATTTAAACTAAAAACAGTTCCTGTCCCCTCGCCTGAATGTAAACCTTTAATCACAAGGATAATAAAGACGACCATAATCAGTATTTGAACAAGAACAAATAATGTATTGAAATTTGCCAGGGCATTTACGCTTCGCAAGTTTAAGAATGTCACAATTCCTACAAACACTAAAACCCAAATAAAATCTGGCACAGATGGAAACAATGCATTGAGGTACAGTTTTGTTAACAAAGCGTTGACCATTGGCAAAAACAAATAATCAAGCAGCGAAGACCATCCAACTAGAAAACCAAGATGTCTGTTCATCGCTTTTTGGGTATACGTGTAGGCAGAGCCTGCTTGAGGGAAGACCTTCACAAGCTTCCCGTAACTTGACGCAGTAAACAGCATCCCAATCAATGCAATAATATAGGCTGTTGGTACATGCCCCTCGGTTATACCTGAAACAATTCCAAATGTGTCAAAAACCACCATGGGTGTCATATAAGCTAACCCCATGATTACGACCTGCCACAACTTTAACGATCTTTTCAGCTTTACGCCATTTTCCACCTATCATACCTCCCTTTTGATTAAAACGCTTTCATTAAGTAATAAGAATTTTCTCTTCTGAAAATTTTTTATTCCCCCTCACTTATTTGAAAATTCAAATATATCATTGCAAATTTCGTGCCACTCTATATTTTTTTAATAATCTCTAAGGAGGGGCTCAAATAATCAAGCCAAAGTCTTTTTAATTATTCATCTATGCATAGAATATTCCCAATTAAATAGTTTTTCGCTTCATTCACAACGATTCCTGTCAATAATCATCTGGCACAATTCTTGCATTTTACAGTATATGAAAATAAGAAATGGGGGAATCTTATATGCACTATCCATTATCACCAGATGTTAAACCAGAATTTTGTACCACTGGTACCTTCATGAGGTTACCCTCCCACAGGGAAAATGCTAAATTGGCTATTGTCGGTGTTCCGTTTGATACGGCAGCCTCGTTTCGTGTCGGAGCACGGTTCGCACCACAGGCAATTCGTCAGGCGTCGATGACGCTATTCCCATATCATCCAATTCACAAGGTTTATCCTTTTGACGAATGTAATGCCATTGACATCGGTGATGTGTCTGTCATTCCGCATAACATCCATCGCAGTTATGAGGTAATTGAAAAAGCAATGATGGACCTGATGGAAAAAGGGATTATTCCAATTGGACTAGGGGGGGATCATTCGGTTACATTAGCTCATCTTCGGGCCGCAGTAAAAGTACACGGTCCTGTTGCCTTAATTCATTTTGATTCTCATACAGATACTTGGGACACATATTATGAGGAAAAATATTGGCATGGTTCACCATTCATCCGAGCCTATGAAGAGAATCTCCTCATTCCGGATAAAGTTTTCCAAGTAGGAATTCGCGGAACCCTGAATCATCCAGGTGATATTGACGCCAGCACGGATTTAGGCTATCACGTGATTACAACCCCTGAGCTAAAGCAACGAGGAATCGAAAATGTTATTCATGAGTTGAAAGAAAAAATTGGTGATACACCTTGTTTCTTGAGCTTTGATATTGATTTTGTTGATCCTTCATGTGCACCTGGGACGGGAACACTAGAAGTTGGTGGTTTAAATAGTTTTGAAACGTTGCAAATCATCCGATCTCTAACTGATTTTCACTTTATTGGTTTTGACTTAGTCGAGGTCTTGCCGCCATATGATCCGACTCAGATTACATCTTTACTGGCTGCCACCATCATTCACGAATTCGCTAGTCTCGTTGCACTAAAAATTAAATAAGGTTTTTAGTTCTATAAAAAAAAGCAGTGATTCCATTTTTAGGAAATCACTGCTTCTTTGTTTAGTTTACAATTTTTTTTGAAATACTACTTTATACTAGCTTTTATTTCGCGAATCTGTGGTTACCGATCGTTACTGTTACTGGTCGAGAATAGACCCACTTACTTACGGCTGTTTTTGGATTATAGAAAAATAATGAACCGTTCCCCTGTCCTCTAAAGGCAAGTGCTTCATTCACAGCTCTTTTTGAAGCAGCATCAGCTGGTTGATTAATGGTACCATTTTTTACAGGCGTGAAGGCATAATAGCCATTCGACTTTTCATAAATAACACCTTTTACGGTATTAGGGAAATCTGGGCTGGAAACACGGTTAAGGATTACCGTTGCAACAGCCACTTTCCCTGCATACGGCTCACCCACTGCCTCAGCACGAACTAGACGTGCCATTAAATCCTTTTCTGCTGCTGTAATGGAAGAATTCGGGATTACTAGATTAGATCCCGCATAAAGAAGATTACTAGTTTTGTTGTTTGCTTTTTTTAAATTATTAACTGTCACACCATATTTCGCGGCAATTTTCCAATAAGTTTCACCTGATTGTACCTTATGTGTCGTTGTTGCCGCTTCAGTCGTTCCATTTAAAGTAAATGCTGACATGGATAGGATAAGTCCGGTCGCAATTAGTAATTTTTTAAATTTATTCATATTTTATTCCCTCCAATATTTGTTCCGCGCTTGTCATACTAATAAGGCTAACAGTTGTTACAATCGGATTCATTACCCAAAAAGTGGTAACGAATAATGGGATTAAATAGTGCCCAGCATGAAGGGATTTGTCTACTAAAAGGAATTATTCCCCATCAATATATAAATTCCATTAGATGGACGTCATGGAAAGGATAGGTCGAATTATTACAAATTGTTTCAGGCTTGTAACAATAAAAAAGAGCGTAATACACTTAAAACCAATGATTCTTCACAAAATTGACAACAAATTCCTTATATTCATACAGGATTGGACCTCCATCTTTGGTAATAATATAAGTAGAGTTAAAAAGGAGGCTATTTATTATGGAAAATCAATTAGTAAACGTACTTAACAAACAGATTGCAAACTGGTCTGTACTGTATACGAAGTTACATAACTATCATTGGTATGTGAAAGGTGGACAATTTTTCACCTTACATGTCAAATTTGAAGAGTTTTATAATGAGGCTGGCATTCATGTCGATGAACTAGCCGAACGTTTGCTAGCAATCGGCGGAAAACCCGCTGCTACAATGAAAGAATACCTTGAAATCTCTTCAATTAAAGAAGCGTCCGGTAACGAATCTGCAGATGAAATGGTTGAATCAATTATCAAAGACTTCTCAATTATTATTGGTGAATTGAAAGAAGGCATGAGCTTTGCCGATGAGAATCATGATGAAACAACAGGAGATATGCTGCTTGCGATACATTCTGATCTTGAGAAACATGTTTGGATGCTAACGGCTTTCTTAGGCAGATCCATTTAGAATTATCCTTCAGTCCAACCATTGGTTGGACTGATTTTTTATTTATAATAATTATTAAAAAATATTGACTTTTATTTAATATTTATATTATTATAAAATCATCAAATAATTGGAGGTTGTAAAATTGTCTAAACCTGAAGTGATCGTTTATAGCAGTACCGGCTGTCCCTATTGTGAAAAAGTAAAATCTTTCCTAAAGGATCACAACATTGATTTCGACGAACGGAACGCTTCCATACATAAAGAATATTTTGAGCAATTAAAGGAACGGAAAATTTATGGAACACCAGCCACGCTTATTAATGGAAAACTAGTCCTTGGCTTTCAAGAGAAAAAATTAAACAAATTGCTGGGACTATCAGAAGACCAAGTAGCCGTGGTGAGTTCTGGAAAGACAGAATCTAGCGACGCAAATGCGGATACTATTTTTCAAGCAGTCAATGAAAATGTTCTTGAAGAAGTCTATGATTTTGTTACCATCGGCGGCGGCCCCGCAGGAGCATCTGCAGCTGTTTATGCGGCCCGAGGGAAACTAAAAACACTCGTGATCGATAAAGCTCCAAAAGCTGGTACACTCGCAATCACCCATAAAATCGCGAACTACCCTGGCGTACGTGAAGAAGTAACAGGGCTTGAACTGTTAACAAGAATGCAGTCACAAGCAAAGGATTTTGGAGCAGAATTTGTTCGTTCAACTGTCCTATCGGTTGATTTTTCAGAGGAATTAAAAAAGATAGAATTAGCCGAAGGGACCATTAAAGCTAAAAGTGTCTTTATTGCCGTAGGGGCAAAAGCGCCTTCCGGAAAGATTAAAGGGGAAGAAGAATACACAGGACGTGGTGTAAGCTATTGTTCAACTTGTGATGCCGCGTTTTATCAGGACAGAGTGGTCGCTGTTGTTGGTGATAATGATGAAGCCATCCACGAGGCGGAAACATTGGCCAAGTATTGTAAAACAGTGAAATTGTTAATTCCAACTGAATTAAAGGGCGATGTAGATCTTTCTGCTTTGGAAAATAACGCAAATGTAGAAATTTATAAACGTCATCGTGTAAGAGAAATTATTGGAACAGAGAGTGTGGAGCAAATTGTTGTTCTTACCGATAAAAAAGAAGAGCAGGTATGGGACGTGGATGGAATTTTCTTATACCTCGGCGGAATGATGCCAGGAACAGACTTCTTAAAAGGAGCGATTATCCGCGATGAAGAAGGCTATTGTTTAGTAGATGAGTACCTTCGTACCAATGTTGACGGCGTCTTCGCTGGCGGTGACGCTAGAAGAACACCGATAAAACAAGCGGTTATTTCAGCAGCTGACGGGGCGATTGCAGCTTTAAGTGCCGAGCAGCACGTCAATAAACGGTCAAAACTCCGCCCACAGTATTCATAAAAAAAGACGGCAGCTGCCGTCTTTTTTATTGCTAATCATTTGATTTTAAACGAGGATTGTTTCTTTAACCCCATTAACCACATACGATGGTGCTTCACCGTTTAACATTTTAACAATGTTTCCCGCTGCCATAATCGCCATAGCATCGCGTGCTTCATAAGTAGCATTCCCGATATGCGGAGTTAATACAACGTTTTTCAGCTTTTTCAAACCGTCACTAATTTCAGGTTCAAATTCAAATACATCAATTCCTGCTCCCTCAATCTGTTTCTCTGATAAGGCCTGGATTAGTGCCTCCTCGTCAACGATTGGGCCACGGGCACAGTTAATTAAATAGGCAGTTGATTTCATCATTTCAAACTGCTTCGTACTGAACATGTGTTTCAATGTTGGATTATACGAACAGTTTATCGTAATAAAATCTGATTCTGCTACTAACTCATCAAAAGATACGTAGGTCGCGTTTAGGGCTTGTTCAACTTCTTGGCTTTTTCGATTTGGACCCGTATATAGAACCTTCATATCAAAGGCAGCTGCTCTTTTTGCAACCGCTTGGCCAATTTGACCAAATCCAATAATTCCGATAGTTTTCCCAGTTACTTCTCTTCCTAGAAAATAAAGAGGGGCCCATCCATTAAAACCAACCGTCCGACAGACTTCATCCCCTTCAGCTACTCTCCTTGCTGAGGCAAGTAAAAGGGCAATAGTTAAGTCTGCCGTTGCAGCAGTAGACGCCATAGGAGTATTGGTAACCGGGACTCCTTTAGATGCCGCATATTCAAAGTCAATATTATTAAATCCAGCTCCATAGTTTGCTATGATTTTTAGGTCAGGGGCTTGGTCAATTACCTCTTTTGTTACCGGGGTAGATAATAAACTGAGAAGAGCATCCTTATCTTTGATTCGCTCTTTTAATTCTGTATCAGATATCAATTTCTCTCCTGAAAATACTTCAACCTCGTGATGTTCTAACAACATCTCTAACCCCTTTTGTGGGATCTCACCTGCTACTAAAACTCTTGCCATAGCCTAACACCTCTCCTAAGAAATATGACTGCCTTTTCCAATAATCCAAATAACTGTATATTATTATACTACAATAAAATGCTCTATTAAATTATTTATTTATCAAAATTTTGCAAACGTTTTTCCTCAATAAATTAATTTCTTTCTAGTAGTCAACGTTTGTCCATTTCAGCTCCTTCCCTTCTGACATACATTGTAATAACTCATCAATGGAGGAGGTGATTACTATGGGACATGGAAATAACAGCAGCTTCGCTTTAATTGTTGTGTTGTTTATTTTATTAATCATTGTTGGCGCATCCTTTATGTACTAATTGATGCTTTGCTGACAACTGAAAAGAGCGGGAAACCTTTTGGTTTCACCGCTCTTTTTTATTGATCCCTATTTTCCTCTTTGCCGCGAGAGATAATGATTAAGCAGATTGTAATAACCGTAAATGCAATCAAAGCTAATAACGGAATAGTAACAAAGCCAAGCCAGTTAATATAATCCTTGGAACAAGGCACTCCGGTTGTACACATTTCAAATTGCTGTAAATATGGTATTTTCTGTAATAAGGTATGGTATCCAGCGATTAGAAGACCGATGATAGACAACGGAAGTGCGTATTTATAGATGCCTCGGTCATTCCGGTAAACTGCGACTCCGAGGATGATCGCCAACGGGTACATAAATATCCTTTGATACCAACAGAGCATACATGGTATGAAGTGCATCACCTCACTAAAGTAGAGACTGCCTAGCGTGGCAATGATGGCTGCTATCCAGGCGAGAAGTAAGGACTTATTCATGCTTATTCACCCTTTGCAGCTTTTTCAACCATGTCTTTTAAATCATCAATGGTTTGTCCTTCAAACTTTTCCCCATTAACGTAAAGGGTTGGGGTACCTGTAACACCTAATTTTTCAGCGTAATCCATATCTTTTTGCCAAGCATCATTGGATTTCTTAGCATCAAAGTTCTTTACGACCTTGTCAACATCGCTATCGCTAGCCATTTCTTTTAAGGTATTAGTCAAAAATTCTTCTGTAAAAACGTCCATTTTCTCATATTTGGTATCTTCGGGCTGTTTTTCGTAAAGGAGCTCATGGAATTTCCAAAACGTATCATTGCCAAGTTCCGCGTATACGGATTCCGCAAATTTTGCTGATCGTTCGGAATCAACGTTAATAAACGAATCATTCATAAAATAAAACTTTGCTTTACCGGTATCAACTAGTTCCTTCTGAATAATAGGTACAACATCCTTGCCAAAGTTTTTGCAATTAGGGCATTTATAATCACCAAATTCAATAATTGAAACAGGCGCTGATTCCTTACCAATGTATGGCTGATTGCTATAATTAATTTTTGTAGATGTGGTTTTATCTTGTTGTTTAGAGTGATTGCCTAGAAAAATGAAACCTAAAATAAAAACGGCAACCAATCCGATCATCCAAAAAGTAAAGGAAGATGATGATTTTGCTTCTTTTTTCTTATTTTTATTATGATTTGCCATTGCTAATCTCCTTCTTAATTTGAACTTTACCTAGATAGTATAACTATTACTTATCCATCTGTATAATGCAAATAAAAGGTTTTCTTATGTATTAGACTTCTTACGATACTCTCGTGGAGCTTGGCCGGTATATCTTTTAAATTGCTTGTTAAAGGCACTTAATGACTGAAATCCGCTTGCAAAGGCGAGATCAATCATACTTTTATTTGTGGTACGAAGTAAATCGCTAGCACTCTGTATCCGGAGCCGATTAAGAAACTCATTGGGAGTCAGGCCTGTCAACTGGCGGAACTCTTAAAAAAACATTGTTCTCCCTAATCCTACCTGCGATGATAGTTTTTCAATATCAAGAGGCAGATGATAATGATCAAGCATGTACCCCACGGCTTTAACAATTCCAGAAGACGGCAGTTTGTGAACGTCCGTAGATTGAGATTCTTTTACATACTGATTCACCTGTAACAAAATATCAATAAAATGCATGAATTGATGAGTCACCCAGGCTTCCTTCCCCTGTTCCTGAGCTTCCACAGCTAAAGTCGCTGCTTTACTTATTGTTTTTGCGAAATTCGTGTTAGCAGGTATTAAGGGCTGAACACCTTTCGTGGTGTAGAAGGGCTTAATTAGCTGATTACCATCTGGAATTTTATGGACGGAAGAGGGTGTGAACAGAACAAGAATACATTCGAACGGTTGATCAGGTTTAGAAAAACTCCAATGAGGCTCGAAAGGACGGCACAAGAACACGTCTCCTGGCCTGCCAATGTAAGTATGATCATTAAACTGATATTCCAACTCATTTTTAAGCACAACCCCAATTTCTAAACAATCATGAATATGTAAATCATGCTCTTCATCTGACCCCCAGACTCGGCAAAATGCAAACGAGCGTTGTAATTGTAAATGTTCAACGTACATTTTTTCACCCCTATACTATTTTAACAAATTTTCCTCTGTACAATTTGATTAGTATTTATCCTAATTGGAGGAGAATCTAATTTTTTGATTATGTTAGAGTGGAACCATTAATTCTAACTGAGGTGATTGTTTTGAGATTATATATTATAGGCGCGGGTGTCATCGGTCGTACACATGCAGAAACGGCAAAGAAACTTTCCGAACCGGTTAAATTGAGAGTGGCTGATACAAATCCTATCGCACTGGCTGCTTTCTGTGATCAGTTCCCTGAAGCAATTGGTTTTACAAACGTGGAAGAAATGCTTAACTCTGAAGCGGTCGAAAATGATGATATCGTAATCATCTGCACCCCTCCATTGGCGCATTTAGATCCAGCAAAGTTGGCACTCATGTCTGGCCGCCATGTCCTTTGTGAAAAACCTCTTGCTATGAATCTATCACAAGCCGAAGAGATGGTTCAGCTTGCAGAAAAGCATGATCGGTTACTAGGCTGCTGCAGCGTCCGTTTTAAGGGAATGCCTCACATGGAAGCAGTCAAAATATCATTCGCTCCGGCTGTCTCGGAGATATTTATCATGTTACATTTGTAAACAAGTGGGAACGAAGTCGCTCCGGAATTGAATACCAGCCTGTAAGCCGCTGGTTTCTTGATTCAACCCAAAGCGGCGGAGGTGTTCTAATGGATTGGGGACCTTATGACTTTGCCACCTTGAATGACATACTCCATCCGGACGTTATAGAAGTAAACTCCGCTTGGACGGCCAAACCCATAACAGAAATTGACCCCTTAGATACACCATTTGATGTGGAAACACATGTTGGGGCATCAATGACATACATCTGCGATAATCATCCTGTCCATGTTCATTATGAAAGAGCTTCATGTGCTCATGGTGAGGAATACGTAAGGGCGGAAATCGAAGGGACAATAGGCTCAGTTCGCTGGACGCCATTCGATTCACGACAGCCTGTCTACAGACGATACGATATGCAGGGAAAAATTGTTGAGGAACAAGTTGAAACCGGACCTCGGAGTGAGTTCACTATTTTTGAAAACCCTCTTCTTCAATTTTATCGAAAAGTTAGAGGTCTTGACTCACACGCAAACGTCAATCAGCAGGTTCTGAATAATTTCCACTGTATTACATCTCTATATAATGCCGCGAGAATGAGTGAAAAACAAACGATTAATTTAATTCAGAAGGGGGTAATTATTTGAACATTCGAGGATTTTCATCAAATATGTATGGCTGGGCTGAGCGTTGGAAAAGAGATGGCAAAACACCTGAGTGGGATGAACTTTTCCGTGCTTGTGCCGAAGCAGGACTAGATGCTGTTGAAATTGATGCCGATACAGAAAAACTTAAATTAGCACGTTCCTATGGTTTGGCAGTCTCCGCCTCCTATATTGGCCTCCCATTACACGTACCATTTAACACTCTTGATGTGGAGCGGTCGATTTTGCCTTTCGCCGAACGTTTAGCAGCTGTTGAAGGTTCTGATTTGTTACTAAATGCTGATCCAATCAATTGGAAAAATGTTATTGCCAAGTCGGAGGACCATTTTAAACAGCAAGGTGAAAACTTATCCCGTATTTCTGAACTTGTTTCCCCATTGGGGCTAAGGGTTTGCTTGCATAATCATGCTGCTGACAATCACAATGCATCAGGTGACCTGCGATCGGTCGTCCAATATGCAGATATGAGTGTAGGACTTTGCGTTGATACTGGCTGGGCTTTTGTTTCTGGATGCAATCCGATTGAGTGGGTCAATACCTATCCAGAAAGGATTTATGCTTTTCATTTACGTAACCAGCATGGGAACCTGCCATCCGAAGACTTGCTTGAAGGAGATATTGATTTCTCTTCCTTAATGTCTTCTGCAGATTCCATTCACTATAACGGTTGGCTGGCACTCGAACTATGGCATCCCGACAGTATTCAGCCTCGCCGGACGATGGGTGAGGATGTTCAACGTTCGATAGACTATTTACGTGGTTTTACTTCCTAAATAACAGGCATGAATCCAGCTAAGTGGATTCATGCCTGTTTATCGTGAAAATTTCCCTAATCTCGTCTATAGACCATTTTTCCATTCACAACAGTCCACAACACTTCGAATTGGTCATTCATAAGGACTAAGTCCGCATCTGCTCCTGGTTCAATCCTGCCTTTATTGGACAATCCTAAAATGTCTGCAGGTGTCTTTGTTGCCATTGTAACAGCATCTTTCAAAGGGATTCCCGATCGAACTGCTTTCTCTACTGCTTGATTCATTGTGACAGTACTTGATGCAAGTGTACCGTCACTTAATGTAGCGACTCCGTGACTCACCTTCACCTCATGCCCTCCGAATAAATAGGTTCCATCCCCCATCCCCATAGCCTGAAGAGCATCTGTAATAAGCACCATATGATCTGGGCCCTTTTCCCGATACATTAACCTTACAATGGCAGGGTGGAGGTGCACATCATCAACAATAGCTTGTACACTAACAGCACTATCCTCAAAAGCAGCGATGACCGCCCCTGGGTCACGATGATGAATGGGCCGCATTCCATTAAAGCAATGAGTTACATGGCTGGCACCACTTTGAAATGCAGCTTTTGCTTCTTCATAGGTTGCGTCAGAATGAGCAACCGACGCAATGATTCCTTGCTTCTTTAAAAAACGGATCATTTCAAGACCGCCAGGCAGTTCCGGAGCTAGTGTCACCATTCGCAGCAGCGAACCAGATGCCTCTAAAATGATTTTCATTTCATCCAATTCAGGATGCCTTAAATATAGCTCATTTTGCATTCCTTTACGCTTCACATTTAAATAGGGTCCTTCTATATGGAGGCCAACGATCCCGGCGCCGGGCTCTCTCCCGGCCGCCTCTTTTACATTTCTTATCATTTTAAGCAGGTCATGGAATGAAGACGATACAGATGTTGCTAAGAAAGAAGTACATCCTGTTCGAGCGCAGGCTCTGGAAACGGCTTCCACACTACGAATAGTGCCGTCCATCATATCAAAACCATCCGCCCCATGAATATGTACATCAATCATGCCAGGGATAAGCAATTGCCCATTTCCATCAATGACAGAATCAGCCTTACGAACTAAGGATTCTTCATCATTATGGATTGATTCAATTTTACCATTATGAATAAGCAGGGATTTACGATTAAGTTCAGTTTCGTTTACGCAACGAACATTACGGATTAATAAAGTACTCATAATTTCATAACCCCTTATACATAGTTTAAGCCTTCAGGGAATGGAAGTGGTATGGGAAAAATATCGTTTAAATAAGCGTCAAGATTTGGATCGCCTTGAAGGATTAATTTTTCTAACGAAACATTATCTAAGACTACTGATTTCTGGTTGAATATTAGTTCTTTGCTTCTCATATCATGATTTATTATTTTGATTTTTCCATGAAGGAAAGGTTGTATTTGTTTTAATAACAAATCTAGGTCCATAATTTTACTAGTGCCTGGAAATGGTGCTGCTGTTTTCTCAATCGTGTCTAGGAGTCTATTAAGCTCTCTTTCGTATGTAGGAATGGAAAATTTCAATGAACTTATTCCTTTCTCGAAGGCTTGAGCTAAAATAGCTTTAACCGCTTCCGGCTCCCCTCCCCATTCAATCACCCGTGCTGGCTGCTCTCCAGATTCTGATGATGAATTTGGAACACCAAAAATGATAAAACCCTTTAATTCATTTTCAGATTCAGCAGCCAAAATCTTGTGTTCCATCTTAAGGATACTGGCAAAGCCAGCCGCCTTATTCAGGATAGAAAAATCATTTATACTTTGTTCAAAATAAACATGTCGAGATTGACCTAATTTTCGTAAATAAAACCAATCAAATGGGGATAATTCTCTTATCAAGAAGTCACCCCTTACTTGTAAATCTCCCTTATTTATTTCATATTTATTTAATTTACCGTAAAAGGAACAACCAGCTTTTATATATATTGGTAAACTGCCTGATACAAATAAAATGGAAGCGTCCGCCCTCTGAACATGTGTAAACACCCTATCTAAAAGCATGCTGGCATAGCCTTTTTTACGATAGTCTGGGTGGGTACATACGGCACCTATTGAATAGGCCTGAATCTCAGCAGCATCTAGATGAATAACTGAAGGCACTAACCCAATAAAGGAGACTAGTTCATTATTAATGAATACTCCATATGATTGATTTAGTTCAGGTGAAAATACTAGGGGGAAGGCCTCCCCCATTGATATATGATCCTCATCCCGGAACACTCTGTCCGCTAATTGAATCGCTTGTGCGTACTCGAATTCCGATTTTAGTAATCTTAATTCTACCATCGTTGTCTCCATTTCTATTTTGACTTTCATTTTAAAGTTAGAACCAAATTTTAAATGTCTTAATTTCATATGGTGAAACGAAGAATGAAAGAGTCTTATTCTGATAATCAGCTTCCTTTTCTTCTTCTTCAATCAAGTTACACTCAACCGCTTTTTTAATTGTTTTTGCAAAGGAGACATTTGTTTGATTCCTATATTGCTTATATTCATAGAAACGTACAATGATTGCTTCATCATCCTCCGCTTTTTTGACGGTTTCTAGTAGAACATGGTCATTGTCAATTTCTACAAATTGATGTGTTGCTGGTAAGCTCCCAGTCTGATTCGCTTTAAGTTCACCTGCTAATAACGGAACATTTAGGTTATACGCTTCTTTCACAATATTTCCTTCGCGCCAATCCCCCGTATGCGGTACTAAGCTATATGTAAATTCATGAATGCCACGGTCCGCTGTCTCATCAGGGCTAATCGCCGATTTGATTAATGTTAACCGTAAAACATTTTCTTTAACATCGTGACCGTATTTACAATCATTTAATAAACTCACCCCGTAGTTCCCTTCGGAGATATCCACCCATTTATGCCCCACCACTTCAAAGCGTGCATGATCCCAGCTTGTATTCCAATGAGTTGGGCGTTCTATATTCCCAAACTGAATATCATAGGTTGCTTTGGTTGAACGAATATTAACAGGGAACGCGACTTTTAATAAGGTTTGTTTTTCCTGCCAATCCACCACCGTGCGGAAATCAATTCTAGGAGAATTTTTATAAACACTTATATATTGTGTAATAGTAGAATCATAGAATTTCCAAGTGAATTTTAAGCTTCCGCGAACAGGACCTTCTTCATGAACCTCAACTGCCGCTAAATTATCAACCTCGCGCATTTTTTCTTGGTAATAAAGATCAATATCCCAAGCATCAAAATTCATCGGTTTATCTTCAAATGTTTGTAGGACGTTCCCCCTTGCACCTTCAGCAAGAACTTCTCTGGCTGTGCGTTTATCAAATAAGGAAATAATCTGACCTTTTTCATTAAAACGAATCTGATAAAAATCATTTTCAATATAATCCTTCTTCACCACAATTCCGGACTTTGAAAAGGAACCCTTACTTAAGTTAAAGGTTTTATATCCTAGTGCTGGTAGGTTTTTAGCATGAATTAACACCTTTTGTGTATTCGCCTCTTGGATTACTTGTGCCGGGAGAGCATTTCCTTCTTCATCAACAATGGTGGTTGCTTCCGTAATGATTGGTGACACTGGCAATTCAATGAACCCATCACGTGGATAAGAAAGAGAATTGTATACCACTATGCCGTCCTGCTCTATTTGAATGTTTTGTTCAATCGAACTTTTTGCTTCATTAAGAACCTTTTCCCCAATATTTTGGACAATTGCATAATCCTTCCGCGCATCCTCATTCACTTGACGAATGGATGAACCTGGCAATATGTCATGGAATTGATTAAGAAGCAGCATTTCCCAGCCTTCATTTAATGTTGTATGTGGATAATTGGCCTGATGAGTTAATTGATCAGCAAGGACACTTAACCATTCCGCATTGTGATAGGTAAACTCCGCTTTTCGGTTAGCCCGTTTTAATGACGCTTGCGATGTATAGGTCCCCCGGTGATACTCTAGATATAATTCCCCATCCCAAACTGGTAATGTTTGATCCTTCACACGGTCTCTTAACCTTTTAAAATAGGGTTCTGCTGTATCCATTTGAACTCTTGGAAGACCCGGCAGATTTTTCATAGCCTCGGCTGCTTCGATCATTTCTTTTGTTGGTCCGCCGCCGCCATCCCCCCAGCCAAAGGCAAGTAATAGCTCATCATTTACTTCCTTTTGCTGGTAGGCATCCCAAATCCCTTTCACGCTGGCAGGTTCGACCATGCCATTATACGTATACTGCCTTGCGCCCTCTTCAGGTGTGGTAATAAAGTGCGTGAACACTTCCGTTCCATCGATGCCGCGCCAATTAAACGTATCAAATGGGAATCGATTATATTGACTCCAGCTAATTTTTGTCGTCATGAAGCTGTCAATTCCACTCTTTTTCATGATTTGCGGTAATGCCCATGAGTATCCAAAGACATCTGGAAGCCAAACGACCCTTGTATCAACCCCAAACTCTTCTTTCATAAACCGTTTCCCAAACTGGATTTGACGGATTAAGGACTCTCCATTTGGTACATTTGTGTCGGGCTCGATCCACATACCACCTGTTATTTCCCATTCACCGGCGGCTATTTTCTCTTTGACTTTCGCAAAAATTTCAGGGTAGTCTTCTTTCAAATATTTGTATAATTGCGGAGAAGTATGGATGTATCTGTAATTAGGATATTGGCGCATTAAATGTAATACCGTTGAAAATGTCCGCGAAGCTTTTTCACGCGAATGAACTAAACGCCATAACCATGCCATGTCAATATGTGAATGGCCAAGTGCTGTGACTAATGGCTTTAATTCATTCAATTCCCCTAATTGATCGACCTTAGATTTTAGAAATTCATACGCTTCCTTAATGGATTGATAGAAGAAGTCTGTGCCAGGCTTTAAGAAATCAACCTTTAAAATCGATTCATTTAATAATTGAAGCATTTTTGTTCTTCTTAAGTCATGCTCATCCAAAACCTTTACCGTATTTACGAGAGTGTGAGCTAAATAATAGTATTTTTCTGTCGCTGCATCGACACAGGCCAGCTTTGCTGTTTTAAATCTTCGGCGGTCAGGTGGATTTAACACCCCGCTCCATGCTTTAATAGCAATTTGAATTTGATTGTTTTGCAGAAGCTCTGGCGGCAGCCATGCTTCTTCGTGCCATACATCAATTCCTTGTAATGGAATACCATTCACATATAATAATGACTCAGCTGTTGACCCACCGCCGTCACGAGGGCCGACTAATAAGTGGATGACTATTCGTTCATTCTTCCATTCTTCAGGTATAGAGACGGTAGTACGAAACCAAGCAGATTTATCATAGCCGCCCCAGGAATCTCCAATCTGAAAATTTTCCCAGTTTCGGTCATCAAAATCTGTTTTGTAGGCATATTTATCCTCTTCACCAAACTCCCACTCTTTGTATTGAAAAGCCGGAATTGCTTTTGTTTCTTTGTAAATATAACCCTTCAATTCTCCTAAATATTTCTCAATTTTTTCAACTGTAAAATACAAACGAAACACTCCTGTCATCGTTATTCAGTAAAGGTTAGCTTCTTACCCTCATTAATAGTACGAATGATATTGAGATCAACTTTAGCCTGCCGGTCATAGGTTAATAGTCCATTGATTTCTTGCTCGATGTCTGTGAATTGGGTATAACAAAAACCTTGGACTAGTGGAGACTCCAACAATGCCGAGACCACATGATAGTACCGTCTAATAAAATCATCAGCATTTGATGCTGCGGTATAACCCCACCCCTGCCAGTCGCTTTTCTGATAGGCGATACCGCCAAACTCTGTAACCATAATCGGTTCATTATGATATTGAAAGCCGTTTACATATAAAGAACGATCCGCTGGGGTATACTTTAAGACATTCTCCAATGCTGAATAACGTTCTGTTAGAACTTCCTTTTCCCCTTCATAGTCATGAATGGTCAGGATATCTGAAATTGTATGCTCCCAGCCATCATTTGAAATCACTAAACGGGAGGAATCGATCGATTTTGTTAAGGAATACATGCTGACTAAATGATGGGCCTGGCGCGGATCCCTTTTTAGTCGCGGTACTCCCCAGCTCTCATTTAACGGCACCCACGCAACGATAGACGGATGGTTATAATCCCGTTCAATTGCTTCTTGCCATTCCGAGGCCATACGTTTTACTGACCTGTCTGTAAAGGTATGACTATTGGCCATTTCACCCCACACCAGCAGTCCTAATTGATCTGCCCAGTATAAGTACCGCGGTTCCTCTACCTTTTGATGCTTTCTGACCCCATTAAAGCCCATTTCCTTCGTTAAAACGATATCTCTTTTTATATCTTCATCTGTTGGGGCTGTTAACAGGCCATCAGGATAATACCCTTGATCAAGGACAAGTTTCATATAATATGGCTTATTATTGAGCTCAATTTTTCCATCCTGTATAGATATTTTTCTCATCCCAATGTAACTTTGCACTTTATCTAAAAGTACATCATCTTCTTTGAGACGGAATTCTACATGATAAAGATGCGGAGTTTCTGGACTCCATAACTTTCCTTCGCCGTTTGCGAAATCTTCAAGAGAAACTATGTGCTTGTTTTTCCGTTGAACCAAATGAACTTGGACCTTATCATTGGCAACAATTTGGCCCTTGGAAGTAATTTCGATTTCGAGTTCTTGTTTGCCCTTCCTATTTTGGACAATATATTCTATCGAGACTTCACCTGTATCAATATTCGGAGTAAGTTTCACACGATCAAGGTAGGATGGACTTACCGGCTCAAGCCAAACTGTCTGCCAAATACCTGTTGTTCTTGTGTAAAAGATTCCGCCAGAGTCGACTTCCCAATATTGTTTCCCCCGCGGCTGTTCCAAATCAGTGGAACTATCCTCTGCCCTTACAACTACTCTATTTTCTCCGCTAATTAGAGCGTCAGTAATATCGGCATAAAACGATGTATGCCCGCCTTCATGGGCACAAACAAATCTTCCATTAATCCAGACTGTTGCCCGGTAATCAACCGCTCCAAAATGAAGATGGATCTTTTTTTCCTGCCATTCTTCAGGAATGGTAAAGCACCGTTCATACCAAACAACATCATGGAATTCATTCGTTTGAATACCGCTTAATTTCGATTGAAATGCATATGGAACGATAATTTTATTAGAAAAATGGTGATTTAAATACCATTCTTCTCTTAAACCACGATTATGATCATCAAAATCAAAGTTCCATGGTCCGTTAAGATTGAGCCATTCATTTCTTGTGAAATCTGGTCTTGGATATTCCGAGCGGGGAGTTATTGATGTCATTTTATCGCAGCCTCCGCCAGTAAATGTTTAAGAGTGTCTACATTTTCTGCAAGACTTTCATAAGGATCACCTTCAAATTCTTCCTGCTCAACTGTGAACCATACCACACCATATTCATTCGCTGCTTTAATAATAGAGGCATAATCAAAGATACCCTTGCCAACTTCTGTGCCGGCCTTCTTACCGTTTACAATTTTCATGTCTTTGATATGGAGTGACACGACTCTATCTCTATACTTTCGAATAATTTCTATTGGGTCATATTCTGCGAATCTAGCCCAATAGCAATCTAGTTCCATTTTTACCAAATCAGGCTCTGTGTTACCAAATAGCAGTTCATGACCCGTTCTATCTCCAAATTTCTCAAATTCAAAGTCATGGTTATGATAACCAAAAATGAAGCCAGCCTTTTTGCATGCTTCTCCAATTTTGTTTAATAATTCTGCTGTTCTCTTATAATCATCAGCGGTCTCGCGCATTTCCTTTGGAATAGCCGGGCAAATAATTAAGTTATTTCCAATGGTTTGATGATAGTCAAAAATATTTTCTAATCCTGGTTGTAATAGTTGGTGAATCCCTACATGTGCACCGGCAGCAGCCATTTCATGTTCATCTAATAACCGTTTAACCTTTTTGGCTGGAGTATTATAAAAGCCTGCAAATTGAATACCTTCATATCCAAGACCAGCTACTTTTTGGAACGTTCCCAAAAAGTCTTTTTCAGCATCTTTCCAAACAGAAAAAAACTGTAAACCTATTTTACTCATTTAACAAACAACCCCTTTTTTTAAAGCAGCGGTTAAATTTCTTTAACCGCTGTTCTTTGATTGGACTATTTATACAGTTACATCTTCACTTAATTTAATTGCTTCGCCCTTTTCTGCTGACTCATACAGCCCATTAATGATTTTCTGAAGGTAGACACCTTGTATACCTGTACTTAATGTTTTTATTCCTTCTAAACACGAATCTACAAATCTCTCAAGTTCAAGTTCATACCAGTCTTTCTTATGCAAATGAGAAGGGGTAATATCTATTAAAGTGTCATGCTTTTCTTGATAGATTTTCAGTGGAAAGACATCTGCTCCCCCTTTATCTCCCATTAAGGAAACATTCATCACATCATGCTTTTCCACATTTGCAGCAAAAGCAGTTTCTAATAAAATTGACGCCCCATTTTTAAACGTGATCATACCACGTGCCATGTCTTCTACTGAGAAGTTTTCCCAATCCCATGTTCCCATGAGACCTACTCCTTTTTTGTTGCCAAGCTTCTGATACGTCACACCAAAAACAGTATCCGGCTCAGGATAACCCATCAAATATAAAGCGGTATCCAACATGTGAACTCCAATATCAATTAAAGGTCCCCCGCCCTGAAGTTCCTTATCTGTAAACACACCCCAGCCTGGAATTCCTCGGCGTCTCATAGCCGTCACACGTGCAGCATATATTTCCCCTAGTTCTCCTCCATCAATAAAGCGCTTTAATACTTCTACATGTGGAGCATGGCGGAAATGGAACCCATAAGTTAAGATTTTTCCAGCCTTTTCAGCGGCAATGGCCATTTCCTCAGCTTCTTTTGCTGTCATAGCCGGCGGCTTCTCGCATAAAACGTGACAACCTTCAGATAATGCAGCCATTGTCGCAGGATAATGGTATTTATTTGGTGTACAAATACTCACCGCATCTATTTGAACGCTTTGAAACATTTCTTCATAGCTTGAAAAAACATGTGGGATATTAAATTCTAATGCCGCCTTGTCAGCCATTTCTTTCACAACATCACAAATTGCAACAATCTCTACCTTTTCCCCGCATTTTAAATAGTTTGGAATATGGGCACCCGTTGCAATACCGCCAGCACCAATAATACCCACTCTTAATTTTTTCATCGCATTTCCCCCCTAATTTATCCCTATTTTTTTACGGTCACTATCTCATCCGTTTCTACTCTTCGACCTTGTGTTTGTGACAGGATTGCGGCTTGATTGATCAATGTTAATCCCTGCACATCCTTCTCTGTAATGGATGGAATTTTTCCTTCAATAATGGAGCTTATCCATTGTTCCATTGGCAGAGGCAGTGCGGTTGGCAAAGTATCAGGTGTATGCCACCCCTCACCCAGTTGTTTAGATTTTAAGCGGATTTTATCATCTTCTATTAATAATGCTCCTTCTGTTCCATACAATTCTAGCTGGAAAGGGCTTCCATTAGAAAGAAACCCTGTTTCAATTGTTCCTAACGCTCCGTTTTCATACTCGATAATCGCCACTGAATTAACATCAACTTCATTTTCCGATTGTGGCTGTAAGCGAGCTATCACAGCTTTTACTGGTCCTGCCAGGCGGTTCGTTAAATAAATCGGATGGGCACCAAGGTCAATAAATGCACCTCCACCGCACTCCTCTTTATTAAAAAAGTGTTTAGGCAGCCAGCCGTTTGGATTCCCCTCTAAAGGAACCGCACCATTATGTGCAAGCCGGCATCGAATAGACGTTAGTTTCCCTAATAGCCCTTCATTTAGAACTTGTTCTGCATATAAATAATAATTCTCAGTTAGCCGCGGCAGCGAAACCATCAGCTTTACTTGATTCTGATTCACTGCTTCATAGATTTCATTACAATCCTCTACTGTAAAAGCGAGTATTTTTTCAGTAAAAATGTGCTTCTTATATTCAGCAGCCAGAATAATAATCTCTTTATGAAGGTTTGTCGGTGTATCTACAATAACGGCATCAATTTCTGAGTCGGCCAAAACTTCCTTTAAGTCTGGTTCAAAAGGTACAGCAAGTTTTTTCGCCCATTCTTGACCACGTTCCACATTTTCATCCCAAACGACCTTAATTTGAATGTGTTCATTTTGATTTGCTTGACGTGCGTAATCGTCTGCATGGACATGCCATTTACTTAACAAAGCAACATTAACCATTGGATCTCCTCACTTTTAAGCTTTATATTTCATTTATCTCTTCTGATACCGGTACAACAATTACTTCAACGCCCTTTTTTTCAATTTCCTTAAGGATATCTGTATCGGCAAGTTCACTAGTAATAAATATATCTATTTCATTAAAATTACAAAAAGAGGTTAACCCTGCCCTTTGAAGTTTACTATGGTCAGCTACTACTACAATTTTTTGTCCTGAGGAAACCATTGCCCGTTTAATTTCTGCTTCATACAAATCAGAACTTGTAAAACCCTGGCGCAGTGAAATCCCTGATGTTCCTAAGAATACATAATCGGCATTGTAATTTTTTAATTCAATTTCCGCCTGTGGACCAACCAGACTCATTGAATTTCGTCTTAGTTTCCCGCCTAATAAGTAAATCGAGGCAGTTTCATCTTTGCTGCATTCTTCTGCTACATCCATAGCATTGGTAATAATCGTTAAATGACTATTTTCCGGTAAGTTTTTTCCCACATACCAGTTGGTTGACCCTGCATCAAAAATAACAATTTGCCCTTCCTTTATTAATTGAGCAGCTGCTTTCCCAATCGAATCTTTTTCATGTGAATATTGTAGTTTTCGTTTATTAACTGGAGGAATCAGGGAATGATTCTGATACTGTTCTTCTTCAATCAGGATGGCTCCCCCATAGTTTTTCTCTGCAATTCCTTCTTTTCCCAGCTGGGTGAGGTCCCGTCTAATCGTTTCCTCGGATACATGCAATAATTCGACTAGATCAGAAACTTTTACACTTTTATTCTTTATCAATAGTTCTTTAATAACCTTCCTGCGCTCTGCCACAATCATTTTGCAATACCCCTTCTTGCTCAAATAATTACTCTTTTTTTAATCTTCCCATTCCAGTAAATTGTTTTCAACTATTGGTTTGGATGGATCTTTAGGAATACGGAATGTCTTTATTTCTGATGGCTTAAACTCCGAAGTGATTGTCCGGCTCCACTTAGGAAGACTTATGACGGCAACTGTAGCTTCATTGGAGGTTTCATAGACCCGCACAATGAGGTCTTCATTGTCCTCCGCTTGCTTGATCACACTGACAATGACATTTTCCACATCTACAGACAAAAAGGAATCTTTTTGTGGCAGTGATCCTTTATGATAGCTCTCAATAATCGAAATAGGTTTTTGGTTTAACTCAGCCGCTCGTTTTACCGTACCCGCTGTTTCCCAATTCCCTGTATGAGGCAAAAGTGAGTAGGTAAATCTTTGAATTCCCTGATCAATAAATGAATAGGATTGGTTTTCTTCTGGAACGATTGGGTCATGGTGTGCATAGATAGGGCTGCGCAGAACGGTCATACTCATTTCCTTGTTATGTATATCAAAGCTGTATTTCCCGTCATTTAATAGGCTTAAGCCGTAACTTTCCCCTGTTGAAGGATGGGTTCCAGAGGTATCAATCCAATTTTGACCCGGTTCTTCTTCCCCATTCCCCTCTCTAACAATATGTCCATACGGAATTTCATAGGTTGATTTTCTAAAAATTAGATTGACAGGAAACTTCAGTTTTAGTGCTTTAAATTGTTCCTGCCAGTTTAATGAGCAATGAACATCAATCTGCTCAAGCTCCTGGTACATTGTAAAGTCTTGGACCAAAATAGATTTCCCATATTCACTGACCACACGAATCACAGATTTTACAGGCCCCTGTTCCACTAGTTTTACACTTGTTGCTTTAAATGCACCTGCTTCTTCATTAAATCGAAGGACATTGTGGGACCAGGTGTCACTCTTATCGTGGATGACCACTGGTCTTGCTGCTGGTCCGCTTAGTAGCTCAAGGTTCTTTTGTTTATCAAATAAATTTGTTACAAAGCCGGTATGTGAATCGATTTCAACCCTGAAATGAGCATTTTCTAAGAATGCTTCACTTGCTGGGAGCGATGGGAATTCTTTACTGTCATGACGACTGACAATTTTATAAACCCTGTACCCCATTGAAGGAAGGTCGGCAATGAAACTAACCCGTGAACGTCCTCCCGCTGTAGCCTGGGATTGAACGGTCTGCATCGCAATTTGATTCCCCTCTTCATCTACTAAAATATCACTTGACTTTAATCCGCCTACTTCTTGTTCAACATTCACCTTGCTGTTCCATGAATGAGGATTAAAGATCACAAGAGGTTTCATTCCTTTTTCTTCTTCTATATTAATTCTCCACGATAACGATTGAATCGCATAGTTTACTCCTCTTTTGGAGATTGACATCGCTTCCCCATGCATATCTCGTGCATCATCATAGGCTGCTTCTAAACTAGTTCCTGCTAATATGTCATGGAATTGATTGAACAATACATTTTTCCACGCCAGTCCGTATTCAGAAGATGGATAATTTTGACCTGTGAGCCAGTTCGCCAGAGACGAAAATTTTTCTGCTTTGATCAGTGCATTCTCTGCTTCTCGGTTCCATTTTTTTATTCCAGAATGAACGGAATAGCATCCACTCGCATGGTGCTGAAGGTCATCATGAACTACCGGGAACGGAAGATTCTTTTTCATGAGCTCATCAAAAAATTTATTAGGTGTGCTGAATACAAGATTCGGGTATGATGGGTCTTCATTTAATTGTTTAATGCTTTCGATATTTTCTTTTGTCGGCCCGCCGCCATGGTTGCCTACACCGTAAAAGGTCATAAAATCATTAAATGGTGCTTTTAATTCATCAGCATTTCGGCGTATATGTTTCTTGAGTTCCTTGCCCCATGTGCAATATTCAAATGGAATACGATAGGATAAAACACGTGACCCATCATCTGATTCCCACCAGAATAACCTTCCAGGCAGTCCTTTTTCCTGCGGACTTGGACGCATGAAAATATAATAATCCATGCCGCTCTTCTTTAAAATTTGCGGAAGCATTCCATGATGTCCAAAGCTGTCCACATTATAGCCAACTTTTGCCGTCACCCCGAATTTTTCTTCGAAATAACGCTGCCCATACAATCCCTGGCGGACAAAGGATTCTCCGCTTGGTATATTGCAATCAGGCTGAACCCACCAGCCTCCAACAATTTCCCAGCGTCCTTCTTTAATGCGCTGTTTGATTTCTTCAAACATTTCCGGTTCGTTGTTTTCAATCCATTCATAGTTTGCAGCGGAACTATTTGTAAACACAAATTCCGGGTACTCCTTCATTCTGTCAAGGGCCGAACGGAATGTTGCTTTTGTCTCCTGAAACCCTTCCTGCCATTGCCAAAGCCAAACTGGATCTAGATGAGCATTTCCAATCATATGTAAAGTCTTCACTTTTGTTTTTGGCAGTTGTTTTTCTTTTTCAGCAATCGTTTTTTCTGTCATTAATGGTCTCCTCCTTCAGCAGGCAGATTATTAATTGTAACCAGCGCTTCAGCATGCTGCCCAAAATGATGTTCCCCTATGGTTAGATCAACGGCTATTCGTTCTCTATAGCCTTGGGTTTCTATTGGAACTGTCATGGATGCCGTAAATTGTATGGTTTCCATGCTTGTTAATTTCGCTTTGAATTCACTATTATCGACCTGCCAGTTGGTTGGTGTGATCATCTTTGCTAATACCTCTTTTTCTTCATAAAACGGATTCTTTATTTCGACCGTTACCGAAAAAGTATCACCTGTCTGAACCCTCGTCTGGTATGGATGAATAATGGCTCCAAATCCATCGGCCCCTAAATCCAGTTCATCTAATGGCAAAAGGTCACGATGAAGTTGTTCAAGCACCTTCCCTTTTTCTTCAATTAGTTGAAGAAATTCCTCAGTAACAACTATTGGCTCCCAATGCCCTGAAATGAGAAGATCTGGTTGTAATTCTCTATAAAGCTTGGCACTATCTATGTAATCCCAAATTCTAAATTGGTTTTGATACACATAATTGAATTGTCCGTCGTCTCCTTGATACTGATCTCCGATTGCAAGAACTCGTTTTCCATCAATGATAAATTCAATAACAACTGCATATAAAGTATGTCCTGGCTGCTCATAAAGTGTGAATTCGTACTCTTCCCACTTAATTTTTTGTTTTAACGGCAGCTGTCGATTCACAGGGATAGGATCATACCACAAACATGGCAAGTTAAACTTTTCAGGATCTTCGAGGACATGGGAAAAGTTTTCAGGGCACCAAATTTCCGTTCCTTCGATATCCCTCAATAAGTTAAGACCTGCCACATGATCATCATGGTAATGAGTCGGAATGACTACATCAATCTTTTCCACACCATATTGTTCTTTTAACTTCGAAAGAGTGTATAACCAAGGCCTCCTTGAAGCTCTGTCACTTCCAGCTGCAATCCCTCCTATGAAATCGTAACCAAAATCAATAAACAGGGCTTTGCCGCTTTTTGATAGGATGACGTATGCATTGGACATGCTTGTTTTGTTAAATAACAAATGCGGTGTAATTTCTTCATAGGGGTTTTCCCTCAATTTGAGTAACCTTGGGTTATGATTTCTTTGATTCATTAATTTCACAAGGCGCCCAATAAGGAGGTCAATTGCATCTGAAGAGTGCTCCATTAATTGCCCATGTGATGGCAAAAGCAGGTCGGGGGTTCGGTCTTTTATATCCAAAAGGGAAAGAACACTTAATGCAATCCCCTCTCCACCGTTATACGTCCATTGGGTAGCAGACAAGGACCAAACTTTGCCAGGTCCATAAATTAAATCACCAGTAAATGCGGTTCTCTTCCCGTCTATTTCTGCTATGACAGTAATCGAACCAACGGTATGTCCTGGAGTAGGAATAATCGTAAAAGCTATCCCGTTAATCACATGTGAGGAATAATCTTTTAAGGAGCCATAAACAGGCACTGATTGCAGAAGGGAAAAGCGATCCTGCCGCATATTGTAGTTATTTGTGATTGCTCGAGCCTTCCAATGTTCATCGATATGATGAAATAGGTCTTGTTCTGTATGAGGCACCCAAATGCGTATCCCTTCCTGGACTGCAATATGCAACCCCTGAACTTGGTCCCGGTGATGATGGGTTATAAGAATATCTGACACGTTGTCAACTCCGATTGAACCCAGGTGTTGAAGAACATTTCCATCCCCAAAGTCAATTAAGACCGCTTTTTTTCCGGTCTTGATCACGTAGACATTACATGTATCTTCATATAGGAAAAGATTTGTTGAGATTTTTTTCATCTCTCTATACAACTCCCATTATTGTCTTTAATTAAAGATATTGCTTTTTTTCTTATCTACTTTCGTCTCAACAAACTCTATTAATGGGAGTAGTATGCTTCCTGCATATCTTTTCGGATGATTCCGTATTTCACCGGCCGACTCCTTAAGCCAATTGAGAGGAGCAGTAATATCTTCGTTGTTTTCCAAAGCCCTTAAAACCGTAATGGCCCTTCTCCCTGCCCATGCCATGCTTTCCATCAGTTCAATCCATTGAACCAGATTATTACGCAGGGCATAATTAGACATTCTGTATTTAAGATGGTATCCGGCTTCATCAAGTGAATCCAAGTAGTCAAACAGCTTTTGGACATCTTTGCTAACGGATGCAGTTTCACCTAAGTGAAGACTAGAAAGTGCTTTTTGAACTAACTGCTCCAATATTGGTGCTTCCGGATAACCAAGACAAGAGAACAATGAATTCTCAGCGAAGAGTTTGATAGCTTCATAGTTTTCATTACCAGCGATTGTTTTCAATGCCTTTTCCCACGATGACCAGGGTTCATAGCAAGCTGGATTTTTAAAATAATCCGCAAAGGTTAGCAAAGCTATTTTTGAGGCCTCAGCCTGGCTCATTGTATTGACGATAAACCCTTTACACACATGCGGAAGTCTGCCGTCACGTCCGGTAATTGGACCGATATGCATCTCATTTGTCATCGCTAAGTCATTTACAGGATAGTTATCCCAAATAATCGGTTTTCTTTGGACAGCTGCTGCAAAGTCAGCAGCATCTTGTTCGGATATAGTTTCAGAACAAATCTCTGGACCTGTATAAAAGATATCAATCTCTTGGTCTAGTCCTTTTCCAAGTTCATGAATATAGTCACTAAATGGTGCCTTCCCGTGATAATCAGTAGGACAAAGTGATAATTTACATGATTGATCCAGCGATTTTAACCAATATAGCAATCTGTTCGCGATATGTATATGCGCCCCAGCATAACTGTTAAACATAAGCCGCTCTTCTTCATGATGGAATTCAGCAGCAATGTCATCGAGCATAATCATAAAATGCCTGACTCCAATATCATAAAATGCTTTATACTTCGTGGTAATCAAGTGGAAATCTTCTTCGGATGCATAATTGATTGAAACACCAGATCCGAGCGAGTAGCAGAATTCTACTCCATGGTTCATCGAATGTTTCACCGTTTCTGCAAATTGTTCCATAATGAAATCGGGATATGGCTCCCGCCAGCGGGCACGATGCTGGCGGTCATTTTTAGGTCCATAAATGTATAAATTAAAGTCATTCTCTGCAATAAAAGAGATTAAATTATTCCGTTCGGGAGCAGTGTAAAATAAACCATAAAAACCTTCAATGACCCCTCTAACTGGAAAAAAGGATGTGTCTGTCATTTCGTACCTCCTTTATTAAGTGGTTTAATTGCTCCTTTTATTAACCCTGAAAGTTTTCTGCCTGATTTGAACTGCCCAGAGAGTGCTGAATTTTTTCGATTACTGTTGCCTCAACGGCTTTTTGCGCCATTTCTAACTGCTCGTTTGATAGTGATTTGCATTCCTCGTTTGTCATCCGTTCTTCTTTTCCTAGCGATTTTAGAAGGGAAATCTCCAAATCTGTTGCAATATTCACTTTACTAACACCGCCATTTGGAAGCTTCGTAGCTGCAATAATCATCTCAGCAGGTACACCTGATCCACCATGAAGAACTAAATGAACCGGTGTTAATTTCCGAATGGCTTTTAGTCTCTCAAGGTCTACCTTTGGCTGTCTAACAAGATAGACACCATGGGCCGTACCGCATGAAACCGCCAATGCATCACAGCCGGTTTCATTTACAAACTGCAAAGCCTCAGCTGGATCGGTGTAGAGCTCCTCATCCTTGTCAGTTTCCACAAAATCAGTTGTTCCGATTTTTCCCAACTCAGCCTCTACGGAAACACCTTTCGCATGGGCATAGTCCACAACCTTTTTACTGATAGAGATATTTTCGGCTAACTCGTGCTCCGAAGCGTCAATCATCACGGAAGTAAACCCAGCCTCAATCGCATCTTCAAGAACAGAGATTTGCTTTGTATGGTCAAGGTGAAGAACGACCGGAACTGTAATACTCTCTTCTTCGACTGCTCGGTAAAATTCTTCTGCGAATTCGAACGGAGTAATGCCATACCGTTCTAATTCTTTTTGTGAAATTTGGACAATTAACGGTGATTTTGTTTTTTCACCCGCCCTTAAAACAGGGCGGATCATAGGAGTATACCGTGGAGAGAAAGAGCCAATCGCATAGCCCTTTTTTTCTGCTTCCTCCAGGGCTTCTTTTAACGTCAATACATTGATTAAATCTGTTTTATTAGTCATCATCATAAGCTCCTCTATTTATCTAATTACTCATTCATTTGTTAGGGACGATGGAAAACGGCGATAAAAATTCCGTAGTTGTTCCTGCAGCCCCATATACCCTTCTTCATATAAGTGTTTATATTCCTGATGGAATTCCTGATTTGGCACTATTTCCTTGCTGTGCGTATAGCGGACTGCCAAAACCGCCTCTTCCTCGCTCTTATAAACCCCGCTGCCAATTCCTGCTGCTATAGCAGCTCCAAGCATGGTTGCTTCATTAATTTCCGGGATAGTTAACTGGCAATTGGTAATGTCTGCTTTTATTTGCATCCAGTATTTATTTTTCGTCCCTCCGCCAACTGAAGTCATTCGGTTAATCCGGTATCCAGAAATCCTTTCTGCAGATCTGCGTATCGATTCCAATTCATACGCTGTTCCCTCCATCATTGCTTTCAAAAGATCTCTCCTTTGATGAGATGTCTTGAGACCAACGAAAGCCCCTCTTGCGTATGTGTCTGGCTGCGGTGAGCCGCTTCCGGACAAGTATGGGTAATATAAGATACGTGACGGGCCTGCTTTTACATTAGAAGAGAGGGTCATAATTTCTTCGTAGGTCATTTTTCGATCTGCGAATTGTTCCCTGAACCATTCAATTGAACCTCCGGAGGCTGAAATTCCTCCCATCCAAAAGAGGCGGTTCCGGACGATATGACAGCCGAAGGTCATACCTGAAGCGTATTCTATATCTTTAAGCTGCCTTTTCTCAAACGTACCTACCATTGTCTCGGCGGTTCCAATTGAATTAAATACATTACCTGGATTGACAGCACCAACGGCAAGGGCAGCAACAAGGTGGTCATGACCTGCAATGGCGACAGGTATTCCTGTAGAAAGTCCTAGCTGGTCTAACGCTTTTGGTTGAGTCACACCCATTAGTTTTCCACTTGGCATTACTTCTGGAAATAATTGTTCCGGTAACCCAAAGTGCTTTATCCACGGCTGGTCCCATGTTAGTTGGTCAATCCGGAACGCATAGGTCCTTGCAGCCAGGGTATAATCTGTTGCAAGATTCCCGGTTAGCAAGTAGGCAATATAATCTGATGCCGACAGCCAGACAGCCTCTTCCAAAATATCCTTATCCTGTTTTTTCAATTGTAATATTTTTGCCAGCCCGTACTTGTAGCTATTATGAAGACCTGTTTTTTGAAAGCGATCAAAGGGTCGATCTTCTTTTGATATTTCCTCTGCTTCGGTTTCCGCACAGCGGCTGAACCATGGAATGAAATTAGTTCTTGGTTTTCCAGTTCTCCTGTCCAGCAGTAGACCAGTTTCGGCCATACTAGTTATACCGATAGCCGAAACCTTTTCATCACAGCCGGATAAAATCTCCTTTAGACAGCTTGCAATATTTCTCCAAATTTCTGATGGAGAGAAAAACGGTTCACCTTTTTGGTTATAATGAGTAATAGTTGGACGAACAGCAATTTTTAGGATTGATCCATTTTCTTGAAAAAAACCCGCCTTACAATGTGTTGTCCCAATATCAATACCAAGCAATCCCATTGTCTAAACAATTCCTTCCACTTTTTCCTTGTACACCTTATCCTTTAGAACCAGCCGTTAAATTCATTCCTTCGATAAAGTAACGTTGGAAGAAGAAGAACAGCAGGATAACCGGTAATAAAACCATGATTGATCCAGCCATCAAAAAGTTCCATTGGGTGTCATTTTGTCCTTTAAACACTTGCAAGCCAAGCTGCAAAGTATACATTGATTCATCATTTAAGAATAATAATGGTCCAAGAAAATCATTCCATGCGCCGTTAAAGGAAAAAATCGCAACCGTAGCAATGGCTGGTTTGGCAAGCGGAATGATGATTTTCCACCAGATATAAAGATGATTAGCCCCATCTATTTTGGCTGCTTCAATTAATTCATTTGGTATCGTCAAAAAGAATTGACGAAGTAAGAAGATAAAAAAGGCACTTCCAAAGAAAGCCGGGAGAATTAATGGAATATAGGTATTTAGCCAACCCAATTTGGCATAAAGCACATATTGAGGAATTAACGTAACGAAACCAGGAATCATCATCGTTGCCAGCACTACTGCAAACAAAAAGTTTCGTCCTTTAAACTGAATTTTGGCAAATCCATAAGCGATGAACGAATTGGCGAGAACATTCCCTAATACAACGAAACTTGTAATAAATAAAGTATTCCAGGTGTATCTAAAAAAAGATCCCTTTTCTAAGGCAATTCCATAGTTTTCCCAGTGCCACTCTTTTGGGATAAAGGTTGGCGGGTATGTCATAATTTCTTTCATATCTTTTAAAGATGTGGCGAACATCCACCAGATTGGCGATAATATTAACAAGCTTCCAAGAATGAGGATGGTTAAGATAATGGCTTGACCTACTTTTTTCTTGAATCGTAAACTTTTAAAATAGTTATCTTTTTCTTGGACGACTTCACTCATTTGTGTTCCGCTCCTCTTTTGGACCACTTCGCTCATTTTTGATCCTCCCCTTCATAATGTACCCAGCGTGGGGCAAGCTTTAGGTTGAATACCGTTAACACGAGGATGATGATAAATAAAACCCACGACATCGCCATCGCGTAACCCATATCGAAAACTTCAAACGCTTTGTTCCACATATGTAAATTATAAAAAACTAATGAATTTGCCGGCCCGCCATCTCCACTTTCACTCATTACATAAGCTTCTTGAAAAATTTGGAACGCTCCAATTGTACTTGTTACAAGATCGAAAAAGATAACTGGTGTAATCATAGGCAGGGTAATATGAAAAAACTTCCTAAATGTACTTGCCCCATCAATCTCTGCTGCTTCATACAGAGAAGGTGAAACACCTTGCAGACTTGCCAGGTACAATAGCATTCCGCCGCCGACACTCCACATTTTCATAAAGATTAATGCGTTCTTTGTCCAAGATGGATCCGTCAGCCATGCCGGTCCTTCAATTCCAACAAAACCAAGCAATGTATTAACCAATCCTGTGGAAGGACTCAGTAATTGCATCCAAAGTAAATAGACACCCACACCAGATAAAACCGCCGGCAAATAGAAAATCGTTCGAAATACTCTCATTCCCCGAACACCTTGGTTTAAAAGAACAGCGAGCAGAACAGCACCAGCTGTTGTTAACGGTACAGAAACGACGACAAAATAGAGGGTATTTCGCAGTGAAAGCCAAATTATCGGGTCATTTGTAAACATCTTTTTAAAATTATCCAGCCCGATGAAATCCATACTTGAGGTGATATTATAATTGGTAAAACTACCATAGAGGGAAAATAGTAGTGGTCCTGCAAGGAAAAATAGAAAACCAATTATCCATGGAGCAATAAAAAGGTATCCTTGGAGACCTTCCTTTCGCTGTAATGAAACCATTGTCTTTGAGTGTATAATATTCCTTTTTATATCTGATTTTCCTAAAATCTTTGGTTCCATTTGAATCATCCCTTCTTCCCAGTTTAAGCAATCAGGGAGCGAATTGATGTCACTCCCTGAAATACTGCTTAAGACTATTTGTTATTCTTAACCAGCTCTTCTACTGCTTTTTGTGCATCATCCAATCCTTCTTTCGGTGATTTTTTCCCTAATAGAACGGACTCAATCTCTGGCTGGATTAAATTGATATAATCTGGTGCTTCGATTGGTGTTGGCGTTAGCAAGGTTTGTTTCATATTTTCATTCGCTAATGAATATACCTTCTTGCCATCCTCTGTAAATTCTGTACTGGTAGAAGCTTTTTCTGCTGCTTCTTTGTTTGCAACAATATCAAAGTTTTTAACCGCCCAGTATTCTTGTGCCTGGACATCCGTTAAATACTTCAGGAATTCCCAAGCTTCATCAGGATGTTTCGCTCCCTTAGGAATCTCGGCGACAAATCCACCGCCCCAGCTTTCATTACCGGTTCCTGGTTCCATTTCAGGCAGCGGCGCCACGCCAAATTCCATACCTTCACCATAATCTCTTATTTTTGTGAAGAAATTTGCATTATCAGTAGTCATAGCCAATTTACCAGCAACAAATGGATCTGCTGTTTGCTCACCAAATTCAGCTTTAAAGTTATTAATTGTTTTATCACCGTAATAATCATAGTAATTTTTCATCCAAGTTAACGCTTTTACATTGGTTTCATCATTGATAACTGCTTTATTTGCATCAAAGTCCCAGTAACCTTTTCCGTCTGCATTGATCATCCAGACATCGGCTCCGATTCCCTGATTTGGCAAGTAACCGATTCTTTCATATTTATTGCCTTTTTTCACATCAAGCTTTTTACCCATTTCTTCTAACTCTGCCCATGTTTTTGGTGGTGTATTTGGATCAAGGCCTGCTTCTTTAAACATTTTTTTATTCCAGAATAATAGACGTGTATCTGTGTTAAATGGCAATGCATATGGATCCCCTTTATATAGACTTGCATTATAAAGTTCTGGGAAGAAACGATCTTTAACTGCTGGGTCCTTCTTTAAATATTTTGCTAGATTTGTATTTTGATTGTTTTTCGCACGGTGGCCTACTGCATTGATATCATTTATGATTAGGTCTGCAGGATTTCCGGCAGCAATGGATGCTAAGTTCTTAGTCCAAACATCTCCCCATGGCAGATATGTATGTTTGACTTCGATTTTATCCTGAGATTTATTAAAATCATCAATAATTTTTTCAATAATTGGACGGCGAGTTTCAGATCCCCAAAAAGTCCAAAAATCAATAACAACTTTTTCGCCATTCTTAGATTTACTTCCACTCTCGTTTGCACCGGATTCTTTGCTTGAACAGCCAGTTAGGATTAACGAAAAGCTCATGGCTAGAATTAACAGTGTCATTAATGTTTTTCTTACTGTCTTCATTCAAAATCCCCCTAGAAAATTTTTTAATTGGTCGCAACCTCACATTTCTGTTCAACTAGATTTTGGAAAACTTCTCTCCCTCCGTGTTTTTTCATTGAATCGTCAAATGATTATGACTGTTATTGTGGAATTTATTACTGATTTTGTGAGGTTTTGTGGACTTATCCCTATTATTATATGAATGCGTTTACAAGTCAATCATTTTTGAATATTCTATTTATATTTTTTATAAGTTTTCACCAGCCTCTTTTAAGGTTATTTTTGGCAGTCTATTTATGATATAGTGTGCTGAAACAGTACTAATTAGTGCCGTTAAACTTGCTATTAATAATACTCCAATGCCAGTAACAAACAACAACAGTAATAGAATCAACAAAAAACCACACGACATGAGAAAAGTGATAACAGGCTTTCGTACTCCCAGCATGAAAGAAAAAAATAGAGTCTTATACCATGGATATTCATAGCGAAGAAATACAGGAAAACTATACGAAACAGCAATTAGGAATAACAGGGTAAATGCTAATACGGCAACTCGAATAATTTCTGTCATATCAGAAATTGCGTTTCTTAGGATTAAAAGATCAACAAATAGCAGCCCGCCAATAATCACTATGGAAAGTCCAAGTGGATAGCTTTTAAGGAATAACCTTTTGAACTCTCGAATAAAGACCTTAAAGTCCGGCTCATCTTGATCCTCTCTAACCAATCTGTCCATTACTCCAAACATTGCTGCTGTGGCAGGAATAATAGTAACAATAGGGAGTGAAAATAATAGCCAAATAGCGTTCAGAAATAATAGTCTCCACAGCCACTCCATTATAAATAACAGTGTTCTACGCATAAAAACGCTCTCCTTAAAAAGACTTAATGATCATGGAAACCCAGGGTGCCTTTATATTGCGAGTGACACCCCTGGTTATACTAAACTATTTAACTAAGTTTTTTGTACTTAACTCGAGGGCATCACTTGCTTTTAAGGCAACATCAAGAGATTGAATACTATCTTTATAAGTAGAGAGAACAAATGAAGGATTCTTTTCTTCTATCGCCTTTGCAAATGCCGCTAATTCCCGCTGGTATAGTGCATTTTCATCCGATTGAAAGGAAATAGGCTCCCCTTCTACCTTTCCGGTTACACTTCCATTGACAAGGTCAAGTACTAAATGGAGTTGGTCCGAGATGAATTCAATTTGTGTAAAGACATCTGGATAGGACCAAGTATGTGTGTGATTCTGCAAGATTCCATTCTGGTATTTCATTGATAGATTAAAACTATCTTCAACAGTAAAGTCTTCGCCTTTTGGCACAACGAGATTGTCTTGATAACCTGTTACTCGCTCCATTTCTCCAAGCAGGTAGCGCGACAAATCAAAAATATGAATGGCCTGGTCGAATACAGGACCTCCCGATATTTCTTTATTAAAGAACCAGCGCGGCCAATTTGGACGAAGCGCTAACCCATCAAGCATGGCACTGCGAACCAGGGTAATCCTTCTGCCTTTAATCAGTTCTTTTAAATAGGCGACAGCAGGGCTGTACCTGTACATAAACCCCACACTATTAATGACACCGGTTCGCGCTAAAATATCTTCCACCTTTTGTGCCATTTCGAGACTTTTTGCAGGCGGCTTTTCAATAAAACAGTGGATTCCCCGCTCCGCGGCTTCACGAACAAGAAATTCCCGGACCTCTGGCGGAGTACAGATTACTACTCCTTCAGGCTTGCTTTCTTCCAGCATGTCCACATAACTGGTATAGCCCTTCACAGCAAATTTATTAACTGCTTTTAAAAGTGTTTCTTTATTTAATTCACAAACACCAACCACTTCAATTTCCGGCATATTCTTCATCGTGCTTAAATGCCCTTGGCCTTGCCAGCCTGTGCCGACCACTGCAATTCGTACCATGATTGCATTCCTCCTTACTGATATTTAAAATTTTGGAACTAGGACTAACCTTCATTAAGTAAACTCTTCACCCATACAAGAGCTTTCCCGCAGTCATCGGTTGGATCATGCTTAACTGCTTCTTGTTCAATTGATACTGTCCGATCATATCCGATTTCTCTCAAGGCGTGTACACACTCTGTAATACCGGCAATTCCTGTTCCGAGCGCAACGGGGTTATGCTCCCCGATCTCCCTGACATCTTTAAGATGAACATTCAGTAAATAATCCTTTAATTGCCAGATTGCTTCAGCTGCTGAAAAGCCCTGTGTCCCATACCAGCCTGTATCAACTGTCGCACCAAGTAAGTCACCATAATCCCCAATCGCTGCCTTTATCTGATCAGGGTGCTTTTCGGGGTGGTTTTCAACGCCAACCTTGATTCCATATTCATTACAAAGGCTATAAATGACGGGAGCTGATTCTTTGGTAATCCCGCTGGTAATTAACTCTATTCCAAGCATCTTGGCTGTTTCGAAACAAAGATGGGTCCATCGAGGATATCGAACCGGATCACCTAGCGAACATGAATAAGAATAGACACTTAATCCATAACTCTTCCAAATTTTCTGTATTTCCTCTGCAAAATATGGAGTCATAAATTTAGGAAAGGCATGCCCCATCCATAGTTCGATATCCCGGAATCCTGCACCTTGAATATCCCCGCAAATACGGTCAAATTCTTCTAAACTAAAAGTCTCAATTACTTTCCGTTCGGCTTCTCCCCAATTTTCCATAGTAGTCTGGTAATTCATTGCCCGGGCAAAATAATTTGCCGTTTGAAACCCAATAATCACAAGAATCCCTCCATTCAATTTCTAATTGCGACTGTTTATACAGAGAATCCTCCTGCTGTTACAATTCGATGGTACGTATTTCTACCCAATGCACCTTCAGGCATTTTCCATGGTGCATCAAAAAACAAACGCTCTTCTGCTAATTCCTCAATGCTGCTAATGCTTCCATTGAGCCACGAATACAGCCGATATTCGACTGTATCTAATCGAGACAAAATCCCGCCGTATCGAATATCGATTACTTCCCAGCCGAAAGGCTTTAAAGATGAAAGCCATAAAGAGCGGTGCAGTTTGCGGAGCTCATCCACCATGCTTCTTAATAATGGAAGCTGGTCCTTTAATTGCGCTAACTCCTGTTTATCCCGCCGGTCGTAAGCAGCTTTTAAATGGATGCCAAATTCTGCTTTTACACTTAGTACACGGGCCAATTGGGAATAAAAAGAAAACATCTCTGACCAATTTTTATTCCGTTCTTTCGCTTCTTCCATACGTGACGCTAAGTTTAAATAATGCTGGCCTAACGGCAGGCTGCGGATATTTTCATCATATAAACCGAGTAGAACATCCTGCCATAACAAAAATTTAGATGGATGTGATTCATGAAGGTTATCTTTCGAAACACCAGGGGTTTCATCAAATTCATTTAGGGCAATGAAGTCGTCCCAATCTCCACCGGTACAAAATGAAAACCGTCTCGCTAATTTCTTGTGATCTACTGCTCTTCCATATCCGTGTTCGGCAAATAGCTGCAGTCCGGCCAATCCGGTGAATGGATGTGTTTCCGCACCATTATCTCCCCACATGGTCGCGAATACCTCAGTGATACCCTCTTTTTTACATGCCTCCAATGCAGCATTTGTAGTTGCCATTGTTTTTCCATAGTTCGGAGCCATTCCATTCCACGTCCAAACTCCGCCTGCAAAGATAGGCTCAGAGCCAAATTCTTTATGCTTTTTTAAAAATGTTCGGTAAAATTCCTCATCCGTATGGTAATAATCCCAATACACCATCTGGACATTCTTCGGCATAGAATCAATGACATCCTCTGGTATGTGGGCATTTAGGTCGTAGTAATTACCAGTTTTCGAGCCAAGTCTAAAATACATATCGCTCCATATCATTGGTGTTAAAGATAACTTTTCGGCAAGTGCGACAACCTTATGCAAGTGTTCATTCATGATGGAGAAACGTTTTTGGTAGCCATTCTGTTCCAGATATTTTCCTAGACCCAGTTGGTGGGCTTCATCCATACCAATATGAATCCGATTGCTTCGAAATGGCTTGGATGCAGCCTTAAATAATTTTTCAATAAATTCATAGGTTTCTTCCTTACCAACTAATAAAATATCGGCCGTATCTTTTATGTTTGCTGCATAATTCCATTTCAGTGCCTCGGTTAAATGGGCAAGTGTTTGGATACAAGGGACCATTTCTATTCCAAACTGGTGGGCATAATCATCACATGCCCGCAATTCCTGCTCACTATACCGGCCACGCATATACCCGAAATAGGGATATTCTTCAACTGTAAATGTATCCTCTGTATACATCATCACGACATTTAGACCCATTAATGCCATTTTTCGCAGAAGATTTTGAATTCCTTCTACAGTCAAAACCCCATTACGGGAAACATCGACCATCACACCATTGGTTTTAAATTGAGGTTCTTCCATTACCTGAAACGTCTTTTTTTCCTCAAACGCCTGTATCCATAATCCTACTGCACGAAAAAAGTGAATCTTCTCTTCAAAGAAAATCTCCCCGCGTTCCGGATTGCAGTTGATCTTTAACGGACCAGCCATTTGTTTCACATGAATAGGAAATCCTTGTTCGCTTTGTTCAATCTTAAGCTCATGACAAATAATTGATAATCCTTCTTCAAGTCCTTGGATATCGCCGTAAAAGTGTAGTTTCATAGGGGCCTACAACTCAAACCAATAATTTTGATTCAATTTACTGTACCAATAATAGCTATCTTTCTTTGTTCTTTTTAATGTTTGGTAGTCCACATGAACGAGACCGAAACGCATGCTATAGCCGTATGACCATTCATAATTATCCATCAATGACCAAATACAATAGCCCTTTAAATTAACCCCTGAGTTAAGGGCACGACTAATTTGTGTTAGGTGCTGTTTCAGGTATTTAATCCGTTTATCATCTCGTACGCGTCCATCTATTGGGTCCTGATTATACGTTGCACCATTTTCAGTAATGTAGATAGGGACATCACCATATTTATTTTTAATATCCATTAACACTTTATAAAAGCCTTCAGGATAGATGGTGAAATCAATGTCCGTGTGATCAAATCCAAAATCAATGTGTTCACAATCAAATGTTCCCTGACCTTCTTTATATCTTGAGACGGTTCCCGTATAATAATTGATTCCTAGGATATCGATAGGCTGATTAATGAGTTCCATATCGCCTTCTTCGATGTTTACTTTTGCCCCTTTTGTTGCAAACCAATCAACTAATATTTGTGGATAACTGCCTTTAAACACCGGATCGAAAAACCATTCCGTAAACCAGGCAGAGATTCGCTTGCAAGCCTCGATATCTTCTGGGCGATCACTAAATGGTTCGTACCAAGTAACGTTTGGCGCAAAACCGATCTCTCCAGGAATTCCAAGCTCTTTAAAACGCTTAACCGTTTTTCCATGGGCTAGTAATAAATGATGTGCTACATCAAGAGCTGATTGGAGATTCTTTTCTCCTGGTGCTTGTTCTCCAACGAAATATCCTAAGAATGAAACACACCATGGCTCATTAATCGTTAACCATGATTTAATTTTTCCAGAGAACTCATGGAACAATAAATCTGAGTACTCCACAAATGCCTCAATCGTTTGGCGATTCTTCCATCCGCCTTCATCTTGAAGTGCTTGCGGCAGGTCCCAATGATAAATGGTACATAGAGGTTCAATTCCATTTTCTAACAATTTATCAACAAATGTATGATAGTGATCCAGACCCTTTTGATTTACTTCTCCTCTTCCATTCGGAAAAATTCTTGGCCAGGCAATTGAGAAGCGGTATGTATTGACACCTAATTCTTTTAATAAGGCGATATCTTCATCGATGCGATGGTAACTGTCACAAGCGATATCGCCATTATCTCCGTTTCTGACTTTTCCCGGAATCCGACTAAATGTATCCCAGATCGACATTCCTCTGCCGTCTTCGTTATATGCCCCTTCTATTTGATAGGCAGCCGTAGAAACCCCAAAGCGGAAATCTTTAGGGAATGTAATAATTGACACGATTGTTAACCCCTTTCAAAAGTTATTTTTCTTAGAATCGTTTCATTGTTGACACCAATATCTGTATGTACTATATATGGCTGCGATTTTAAAGCAGCTTTTTTACTCTCAAGCCAATCTTTCCAAACCCTTCTATCCTTATGAAGTTTAAGGGCACTTATTCGCTTTAATTCTGTATGAGCCTGTTTACTAAGTAAGGAACGGACATCATCGAGATAATTGATTAAAGTTTCATACCCTTGTGCACTTCCGCACCGCGCCAAGGCTCTGCCAATGGCTAGTTCAAGAAGGGCACGCCTTTCAAAGAAAAAGTCTGCTTGATGGCCAGCATAACACTGTTGATTGTTGACAGATGGGATGCGCAGTAATTGCTTTAACATTGGAATGGCATCCACATCACCTAATCTCTCAGCCCCAACACATATTGCATGGATATAATAAAAAATTCCCCACAACTTATCTTTAAAATCTTCTTCTGTTGGTTGCAGTAAATCAGCAACCCGCTGCCAAACTTTAATACTGCGTTTATCTCTGGTAAGTCCTAAGGAGTAAAGTAAATAACAGGCATCTGACATCGCTCCGTGGTCAGGCGGCATCGTTACATACAAAATATCGGCCGTCCGTTTCGGCAGTTGTTCTCCTTGCAGCATGGTCATTATTTCAAAGATTAAAGTCGGAACACCTGAGTTTGACCCATACATGGCTAATGCTTGTGCAAGCCGGACCTTACGAATTCTATCCGCGTCCTCATATGCCTGTTCAAGAAACGGAATGATTCTCTCTCCCGCTGTACAAATTTCAACGAATGGAATCCGCTGTTGATAGATTTCATTCATCCGCATATGAGAGTATTCGTACAGAGGCTCTATCTCAATTGAATCAACCAAGCTCTTTAGTTCTTCATCTGTATATTGAATAGACCCCAATTTTCTCGTTAAAATACTTTCAGGCATTAAGCCCTCTTTTATAATTCTTTCTTGTAAAAGCCGGTAATCTATCTGTCTAGGATACTGCTTTTCTTTCACAGCCATCGCTGCGGCAAGTGCAGCAATACCTCCTAAGTTTTCCAAATCTGATTGCATGCGAATTGCTGGGAGTGCATCGTGCGTTGCCGAGACCGCCTTGCCAACCACTAATATTCCGTCCAGTCCTTTTGGGAGAAGCATTCGATACGGAATTTCAATTTCAAAGTTTGGCGGGATTAGGCCGGCATTTAACCAGTCAGCCTCACTAATTCCCTTCATATCATGGTTGCTAAAATGAATGTTAATACAATCCGTCCAGCTTCGATGTAACAATTGATCGCTCATGTTCATGACAACATCGCCAATGATGTGACGGCTTTCACGCGGAGCTACATAAATGCCGTGGTCATGGCAGCCATCAACGTCAGCACTCCATCTTCTTCTCCCAGCAAGAATTGCCCTTGTATAGTCTTGAACATCTGACACATTCACCATGCTCGTGAAGTTATTTTGTAATTTACCTGGCTCTTTGTATTGAGCAAGTGAATACCACATCACTACATGGTCGCGGACAGCGCCATATTCAAATTCAGCTCCCGCAAATGCAGCAAGATCGCCATCACCAGTAGCATCAATTACACAATCGCACCATACAGTGCCAGCTCCCCATTTCGTGGCCACAAGGCTGCCGCAAACCCTAGTTCCTTTTGTAATCGCCCCGAATGTGATCGTGTTAAACAACCATTCAATTCCTAAACGATCAGCCGTTTCGATCAGAGCAAACTTCTTTGCCTCAATATTCCACTTATGACCTTTGTACTTAATTCGTTTCTGGACATCATGGACAAGTTTCGTAATTCTCTCAGCATATCCATGGCGCTTACCAAACCAATAGCTATCCACGCCGCCAAAAGTACCTGTTCCGCCAAGTCCCGGATTGAGGTCAACAAGGATGGTTTTGATACCTTCTTCTGTAGACACAATCGCTGCTGATGCCCCACTAGAGCCGCCTCCTGCCACTAGCACACCTGATGTTTTACATAAGTAAATTTCCTGTTCCGGAACAAACTCTTGGTCCACATTACGGTCCAGTAAATCAACAGGGATTTTCATTTCAAAACAGTCATCTTGAATTGAAAGCTGTGCATTTGTCTGCCCTGAATTCTCCTTTTTGAAAGTAAGATTATTCAGTAATTCTGCAACTTGTTCTCCTAATGCAGCTGCTTTGACAGGGTCAAGCCAATCCGTATTCCCATGCTTATAAAGATCTTGATAAAAACACCATGTATATGGATAATTTACCGATAAATGATTAAGATCCAGCGGTCGTTGCATTTTTGGAGACTCTTCCATTTCTTGACACGGGCCATTTAATTCATATGAACTTGCACATAACAAGGCTTTATTGAAAGCCGGTATGTGATGAATCAGATATTCTGCAAGAGACATTCCTGCTTTTTGAGCAGCTAGTTCCCGCTGTTGATTGGCTTCTAAACTGTTATCCGCAGGTAACAACATTTCATATTCTACATAGAAATGTCCATTTCCGTGATAGCCGTTGTAGAGGTGAATCTTGTTGTGTTTTATCCCTAAACCGGATGGAACCGTAATTTCTATTTGATCTATTTCTTGGACATTGGTAAACTCTAATACTCGCTTAAAGTAACCCGTTTTGCTTTTCTCTGATGATGTCCATTCTTCACCATTAAAAAAAGTAGTAATAGCCGTTTCAGTCGCGTCAATAATTCCGTGACATCGAATTAATTGTCGTCCTGATTTATTGGCGATTATCAACCCGTTGTAATTGTCAGCAAGGTTCGTGATCCCAATTGGGAGCGAGGCATACAATAAATGGATTCCCGCACCCAACAATTCCTCTTCCAACTGTAATTTCAATCGATCGACGTGAAAGACGATCGATTGAGAATTTCCATTGCTAATAGTTCTTCCACAAGCATTTACACAAGCTTCCATTAGTCTAGGTATTGGCATTGTTGTATACGGCGTCGTTATCCAAGGCCTGAGGGCAGCTGTTAAATCACTTCCTAAATAAGTTCTTGATTCAACCACCATAACCCGTTTACCCTGTTTGGCAAATTGCAGGGCACTTGATAAACCAGCAAAGCTTCCACCGATAATGACGACATCAACTTCCGCCAAAATCGGGATTTCTTGTGCAGGCAATCGATGATTATTCACAATGACAGCCCCCCCCTTTACATTAGTGACCTTTTTTTATTTCTAGGAACACTTCACCCTCAACATCCTGGCAATCAATGGTAAACAGCTGCTCGTTCGCAGAATCTTGGTGTATTAAGACCAATTCACCATTAACCGTCGCTTTAACTGGTGTTCCTTCCGACAAGAAAGCAAAAACTCCACCTTCTCTTAAGGTTACTTTCAATTCTTTATCCAGGTTCCAAACCTTTACAATCCCATCATTGCAAATGAGCTTATTTAAAAGACCGATAGGTGTAAATGGCTTTTCAACTGGAATAATTAAATAAAGGGAGGTCCCGTTTTCCTCAATTTCAATATTTATTCGTTCATCTTTGCTTACAACCACATGTTTCTTGGTGAATACGTCAAAAATGATGAACGATTCACCCACTAGATTTGGTACGTCATTTGGACCAATCGATCCTTGAACTGATCCAGTTCCTTCATTAATATTAAATGCGGCTACAACTCCTGCACCCTTGCATTGGTTCCAAATCTTTAATGGCTTTTTTGCTTGAGTTGGATCAATAAAGAGGCAATCTTCAGTTGGTACTCCAGGTTGATCACAACGAATGATTTTTCCATCCTTATAAATTAACGGCCAAACCATGTCTGGATTGGTTTGATCTACTGCATCACTAAAATAAATGGGCCCGCCGCTGACTACTCGTAAGATCATATTTTGCAGATCATCATGGTTTTTCGTC
This sequence comes from Neobacillus sp. KR4-4, assembly GCF_042136325.1. NCBI lineage: Bacteria > Bacillati > Bacillota > Bacilli > Caryophanales > Bacillaceae > Neobacillus > Neobacillus sp. KR4-4. The sequence continues at coordinate 33,342 of NZ_JBHHJU010000019.1, read as the reverse complement.
CAATACATATCCCAATCTCCCCAATAAAACGCACCATGGTATAGGGAGTTATAGGCATTTTGCAAGGCATGTTCTTTGAATCCGCGCTCTTCTTGCGGCACAAAGTCATCACTATTGCGAGAAACGGATGAGTATGGACGATGCCATATATTTTCCTCAGCCATTCCCATACAGTTAATGACTGTATTATCAAAATGTAGGGAACAGGAAGATTCGAGTGCTGTATGGGCCCCGCTTGCTGCTTCGCCAATAGATTGGTTATTCACCGTAAAGTTTGAAATAGCACTTTGACTGTCGACTTTTACAAAGTCAATTCCATCTTTCTTTAATTTCGAGTGCCAAGCATGCCAAAAACCAAATCCATCTTCCGCTTTGGGTGATGGTATTAAACTGCCGTTTTTGGCTGTAAATAAATGTTTATCTAATGACTTAGCCAACGGTCCATTCGGTGAAATTCCTTCCCAATAACCTGCAAGGGTATGCCAAACTCCTACCCAATTGACACCAAATTCATTTTTAAGGGATGAAACGGTATTGGCCAATCCCTGAGGAAATTTCTCCTGGTCGGCATCAAAGGAGTAAAGCTTTCTATTTTCCACTTCGGACCAGCCATCATCTATCATCATCCATTTAACAGGAAGGTTTTTTTGTTTTAGTTCCTCTGCCTTGGTTAGGATTCCTTCTTCATTAACCGCATGATAAAAGGCATCCCAACTGCACCAGCCTAAGTAGTCCAGAATCTCAGGATACTTTTTTTCTTCTCTTGGCATGATGCTTTGTCCACAAAGCGTGATGGCTTTCTTAACATTTTCATTCACTAAAGAGTAAGGATTATTTCCCGTTCCTAAAATAAAAGCAAATGTGGATATATGATTATAGCCGCCATGAAATGGTGAGATCGAGATTTTCAATCCATCTTTTGTACCGCTCAAATCTGTCCGTACTACTTCATCACAAACTGGCAGCAAATGATAGTATTCTTTTTCTGTTCTCAATAATAACGATTGGGTCCGTTCTGGGATTTCTTGAATATTATCTGTAAAGAATGGCCGCGTCCACCACTCTTTATGTTGATAGTTTGCCATAATCTCATAATCTTCCATTAGGTTGTTAATGGTAATGTTGATGGCACGCTGTGGTGAAAAAAATGCTTGTTTTTTAAACAATTCTTCATTTTTAACATCTGCATCCACAAATGCAGTAATAGATGAAGCATAGCATCGGAATCGTAATTTCGTGAATACTGTATCATCATTATCGCTATAGGAAGAACGATATTCAGTATAAAAACCCAGATGGTCTTCTCCTGTGCTCTCTTCACTAGTTTTTAATTCTAAATTTTGAAGGGATTGATTTTCCAGATTAATAGACACTTGAATCTCGGAAAGAAAGGTTTTATTATTCAAACGGCATTGCAGCTCGTTATGATTTTGCTGGAATTGAAACATCGTATAACTCCTTTTGTTCATTTTTTGTTAAAGAACTTAACCGTTGATTTCTAGTCCATATTTGGCAACAGAAAGCGCCGCCAGGTCACCTACACTTTCTCCTAAGCCAGAAGGAACCACAGTACAAACATCGAGAGAATAAGAAAGTGCTTCCTTTCGAAGTTCTTCCATGACAATTGGCTTCAACAATGCTTCCTGGCGCAAATAAATGCTTCCAATGATAATTCTTTCTGGATTTAGCATATCCACTAATAAAGCCAGACCTCGACCTAATTTTTGTCCAACAATGCGGTAGATCTCATTGGCAAACAGATCGCCTGCTTGAGCCGCTTCACCAACTGTTTTTGCTGTAATTGCTGCAATTTCATCTTGATTAGAACAAACAGAGGTCACTCTTCCCTGATTTAACCACTCTTTTGCCTTCATCTGTGCCAAGCGGGCGATTCCGCCGCCACTGCAGAAGCCTTCAAATGAGCCTGCCTTTCCAAATCCAATCGGACCATCATCCTCTAAACGGATATGCCCGACCTCGCCAGCGAAATCATTTGTTCCTGTATATAAACGACCATCCAAAATAAAACCTGCACCCATTCCCGTACCAAACGTTAGAAAAATCATGTTGTTCGTGCCTTTTCCTGCTCCCCATTTCCATTCAGCCAATGCACAGGCATTGGCATCATTTTGGAGAGAAACGGGAACTTGAAAACGTTCTTTTAATAGTGAAACCACATCAATCCGATCCCAGTTTGGTAGATTTGGGGGCGACAATATCAAACCCTTTTTACTATCAAGCGGGCCTCCACAGCTGATTCCTATGGCTTTCAGTTCCATTTCATTTTGTTCCTGCAATAACTTTTCTAACTCATCCATCATTGTTAAAAGGGCTGAGTCAGGTGTCCCCGGAGTAGGAAAGCTTTGCTTTGCCACTACCTTAATTCCTTTTTCATCTTCCACTCCTAATACAACAGCACATTTTGTACCGCCAATATCTAAACCGGCTAAAACGGGAATCATCCAAAGAACGCCTCCTCTAATAAAATACAAAGGGTATGGTAAATCGGGAGATGTCTTTCTTGTATATCAGGTGTGGAATCAAAGGGTACTGAAATCGTTACATCGCATAACGTTTTCAATTCTCCACCGCCTTTTCCAGTGAATCCAATGGTTACTAACCCAAGGGCTTTGGCAACCTTTACCGCATGATTTATATTTTTGGAGTTACCCGAGGTACTAAAGCCGATAAATACATCACCTGCTTTACCATATCCGAACACTTGTTGAGCAAAAACCATATCTGGGGCTACATCATTGGCGAATGCCGTCATGAGTGCTGAGTGACTTACCAATGAGATTGCAGGGAGAGCCCCTTGTAAATTTTCTCCCAGGTAGTAATCGCCGCCTGAAGACGAAGCTAGTTTATCTTTCATCTCTTGTGATAATGGACGTTTTGACATAAAGCCCTTCATTAATTCACCAACAACATGCTCACAATCAGCTGCACTGCCGCCGTTACCTGCTAATAACAGCTTTCTTCCTGACTGATAAGCCTGTTTAATCATTTCGAATGCTTCCTCTATACTTGTTTGGCATTCTACTAATTCCGGATACTTTCTAAATAGCTTTTCTAAGTTAGCATTCATTAAATTAGCATTCATTGCTACATCCCCTATTAAATGGTTAGTTTAATTTTCTTTCAGGTGCTTTATTGCCTTTGCAAAGAAATCCTTACTTCCAAAGCTTCCTGACTTCAGTACGAGCATCCGCGTTGGAGGATCTAAAGTAATACATGAAGGAAGACCTGGTTCAATTTCTCTCCATACAGTCAATCCCTCGACGCCGAGCCGGCTGCAAACAGAAGCAGATGTTTCTCCTCCCGCTAATAACAATCGGTTAACTTTTGTTCTTTTTAATGTCTCATCTACTACAAACGCTAAGCTTTCAGATACCATTCTTGAAACGGAAGTATTGGTATAACCCAAACTTGCACCTAGTTGTTTTGTTTCTTGGACTACCTCTTGAATATTAGAGGAGTGAACAAGAACATCCTTGCCATCATTTAACCGCGTGACAAGATTCGTAATAAGTTCCTCTAAATGGGCATCCTTTTGATCCGAAAAAAGAATCGGTGATTTCATTTCAAAAACAGGAAGTCCGCGCTGTTTCATTTCTTCTACTTGATGAAAGGTTTGCGGCATCAAGCTGCCGGCCGCACACAATACCCCGGATTCTAATTTTGGTATGGATATCGAACCCGTGCCTTTTTGACCTTTATTCATAACGAGGGCTAATTCTTCTGCAATCCCTGATGCACCACAAATAATTTTTTCATTCTTTATTGCTTTAGCAATGACTTGTAAGGAAGACTGATCCTTGACATCAATAATTAAGTACTGGCAATGGGAGCGCATTGAATTAATTTCTTGTATCAGTTTTTCACTGCCTTGTTCAACAATCTCATGATCAACTAGTCCCACTTTTCTTTCTGTCTGCGCTTGTAAAATTCCAACCAAATCCGAGCGATGCATCGGATGGACAGGATCATGACGAAACTCAGAGTCTGCCAATTTCTTTCCATGAACAAAGTGCTGCCCATGTATCGTCGTTCTGCCGTTTTTAGGAAACCCAAGAACAATCACCGCAAATTCGCTTTCAAGCGCATCGAGCATTGCATCAAATTCCGCACCGATATTTCCTCTAAAAACAGAACAGGTCTTATTGAAAAATTGTTCACAACCAAGAGTCTGGAGACTTTTGGTACTTGCAAATACTTTCTTATAGGCCTCTTCAGTTTGATCCAGACGTGAATTCGTATCTATGATTAATACATCTGGTGGGAACGTTCCCATTTTATTGCGAAATGGATAAGGAAATACTACTGTCTCCCAATCTGACTTTGCAAACATGATTCCAATATCATTTGCTCCGGTAATATCATCCGCAACGATTCCAATCAATGTTCCCACTTCCTTCTTGGCTTATATCCTGAATCTACAAGAAAACTTTGGACCTTTTCCTCAGAAAGTTCTTGTATGTGCACACCAGCTTTTTGCGAGATTACTAGCATTCGACATGCCATTTCTAATGTTTGCAATGCCATTTTCGCTTCTTTTAAGGAAGTATCATAAACAAGAACGCCATGATTTTCTAATAGAAGAATGTTTGCCTTTTTCGCTTGTTCCCGAACAAGCTCACCAAGTTCCTTTGAGCCAGGGTGTGCATAAGGCACCCGCTCAATCTTTTCCAAATAATACATGCCTTCAACAAACCATGACGAAGGAATTTCAATGTTAGAAGAAGCAACCAATGTGCTATATAAAGGCGAGGCATGCAAAACAGCGCCAATCTCAGGACGAGTTTCATAGATGGCAAGATGCATCGGAATTTCCTTAGAAGGTTTTCTGCCACTGCCTATACCCTGACCTGTTTCAATCGAACATTCGGCAAAATCCTCTAAATCCAAATCTCCTAAATACGTTCCGCTCGACGTAATTAAAAACGAATTTTCCTCGGTTTTGGCACTGATATTCCCTGAATTCCCCCAGGCAAGGTCATATTGCATCATATATTTCCCTGTTTCTCTTAATTGCCTTTTTAGATCTTGTTTTTTATCGAAAATAACCATTGTTATTCATCCCATTCAATCAAATTTGTCTCTCTGACAGGTTCATTAATATTCTTGGGAATACGGAAGGTTTTTATTTCAGAAGGCTTAAAGACAGCCTTGAAAGTCCGATCAAATTTTGGCAAGGTGATCTCTGCTTCCGTTGGCAGTTTATTTGTTTCATATAATCGAATAATTAAATCTTCATTGTCTTCTGCTTTTTTAATTGCACTTACAAGCACATTATCAGCAGTTACAGTCACATAAGAATCATTTTGTGGTAACGAACCTTTATGGAAAGTCTCAATAATTGAGATTGGTTTACAAATTAGCTCCGCTGCCCTTTTCGGTGTTTCTGCCTCTTCCCAGCTTCCCTCATGAGGTAGTAATGAGTATTCAAAACGTTGAACGCCTTGATCAATAAATGAGTATTCCTCGTCCTCTTCTGGTACGAGTGGATCATGATGAGCGTAGATCGGGCTTCGTAATACTGTTAATGCAAGCTCTTTATTATGAATGCTATAGCTGGATTTTGCGTCATTAATGAGACTTAATCCATAAACTCCCTCATGGTTTGGTGTAACACCAGTAACATCAACCCAGCTTTGACCTGGCTCTTCTTCACCATTATGCTCTCGTTCAATTGTTCCATATGGAATTTCATAAGTCTGTTTTCTAAAGATCGAATTAATTGGAAAAACAAGCTTAAGCATCTTAAATTTCTCGCGCCAATCAACGGTTACTTTTACATCGATTTGATCCTTTTCATGATACATTGTAAAGTCTTGGATTAAGATAGAACGATTGTATTCACTTTTCACGCGGATCACTGATTTAACCGGACCATGCTCAGCAAGATATACTTTTACAGCCTTGAAGTCACCAATCTTTTCATTAAAATGAAGGGTGTCATGACTCCATGTATCAGTTTTATCATTGATCACTACCGGCCTTGATGCTGGTCCTGAAAATACTTCATGCCCCGTCTTTTTGTCAAATAGACTAGAAATCCAACCAGTTTCAGGATCAAACTCCATTTTAAAGCGATCATTTTCCATTGCATGTGAACTTGCTGTTATTGGTTCCACTTCTGTTTCGATCCCAGGTAATTCTGAATAAATCCGATAAACACGGTATCCCATAGCTGGTAAATCAGCTAAAAAGTTTAAGCGGTATCGTCCGCCCGCTGTCGCTTGAGACTGTACCGTTTGAAACGGAACTGCCTGGCCTTGGTCATCGATTAACACTGATGTTGGTTTAATGCTGCCAATTTCGATTTCGACATTCACTTTGCTATTCCAGGCGTGTGGATTAAAGACAACAATGGGCCTCATTCTCTCATCCTGCTCAATGTCTATCTTCCATGAAATAGACTGGATGGCATTATTCAGTGCCCGGTCAGCAATAGCCAAGGCTTCTCCGTATAAATTCCGCGCGTCCTCATAAGCTGGCTCAATGCTTGTTCCCGCCAAAATATCGTGGAATTGATTAAATAATACATTCTTCCAAGCCCGGTTAAACTCAGCAGGATAAGCTTGTCCTGTTAACCAAAATGCAAGAGCTGAATATTTCTCAGCCGTTACCAGCATATTTTCTGCCTTTCGATTGTATTGCTTTACACCTGAATGGGCTGCATAGCAGCCGCTCGCATGATGCTGCAGATCATCATGAACAACTGGCAAATCCTTTGTATTCTTTACTTTGTCAAAATATTCTTCAGGAGTGGAGAATACTAGATTAGGAAGTGCAGCATCCTCATTTAAACGATAAATGCTTTCAATATTTTCCTTTGTTGGTCCGCCGCCATGGTTTCCAACCCCGTAAAAAATCATCTGGTCTTGCACGTTTCCTTTAAACTCGCCTTTACATCGCTTGACAATCCGATCAAGTTCTTTTCCCCATGAATTATATTCATGCATGATTCGGAAGGCCAGCACGCGTGAGCCATCATCTGATTCCCACCAAAAAAGATTATTTGGCAGCCCTTTTTCATTAGGTGCCGGACGCATGAAGACATAGGAGTCCATTCCGCTTTTTTTCAAAATTTGGGGCAGCATTCCATGATGACCAAAACTATCTACGTTGTAGCCAACCTTGGCTGTTACACCAAATTTTTCTTGAAAATAGCGCTGACCATAAAGTCCTTGTCGTACAAAGGATTCTCCGTTTGGTATGTTACAATCCGGCTGAATCCACCAGCCGCCAACAATTCGCCAGCGTCCTTCTTTGATTCGCTCCTTAATTTCAGCAAACATTTCAGGTTCATTTTCTTCTACCCATTCGTACATCGAAGCTGAACTAGAAGTGAAAATGAAATCTTCGTATTCTTTCATTCGATCTAAGGCAGAACGAAACGTAGCTTTTGTTTCTTGAAACCCTTCTTGCCATTGCCAAAGCCAAACCGGATCTAAATGAGCGTTCCCAATCATATGAAATGTCTTATCTTTCATTTTCTCAACCCCTGCCCTTATTCTCGTTGTTCTATTGGTTGAATTGACTTGCTTTGTTATCACTTAATAGAAATTGTGTGATTTTCTCCGTAACGGTTTCTCCAACCGCTGCCTGTCCTACTTGTAAAATCTCAACTGGTAAATGATTACACTCTTCATTTGTCAATCTTTCTTCACGTCCAATCGCTTTTAAGAAAGAAAGTTCGAGATCGGTGGCAATATTCACTTTACTTACCCCGCCATTTGGCAATTGAAATGCCTTTTGCATCATTTCGCTAGGTACACCTGATCCTCCGTGAAGCACGAGATGTACAGGAGTTAATTCTCGAATAGCGCTTAACCGTTCGAAATCAACCTTTGGTTCACGAACCATATACACACCATGTGCAGTTCCACATGATACAGCTAATGCATCAACACCTGTCTGCTTAACAAATTCAGCCGCTTCAACCGGGTCGGTATATAATTCTTCATCATGATCGGTTTCGATAAAATCAGTGGTTCCAATCATTCCAAGTTCTGCCTCTACAGAAACTCCTTTGGCGTGTGCATATTCGACGACTTCCTTTGTGATTTTTACATTTTCCGCAAATGGTTTTTCTGAAGCATCAATCATTACTGATGTGAAGCCAGCAGCAATGGCATCTTTAATTACTTGTATGTCTTTTGTATGGTCAAGATGCAAAACTACTGGGACAGTAATTGCTAACTTTTCAAGCTGTAAATAAAACTCATCCGCAAATTCAAACGGGTTAATTCCGTAACGTTCTAATTCTTTTTGTGAAATTTGAACAATCAGCGGGGATGCTGAATTTTGACCCGCTAGTAGAACTGGTGCAATCATGGCTGTATAGCGCGGTGAAAAGGATCCTGTTGCATAGTGAAATTTTTCTGCCATTTCAAGTGCTTTCGTTAACGGGAGGACATTTGTTGGTTTTAATTGATTCATTCGTCGTCATTCCTTCTATTATGTATTTGTAGTGGTTTATTCGTTTTTATTTTTGAAGTGTTCGCTTAACTGCATCCATTCCCAATTCAGGACTTGTTACAAAGAGACTTTGCTCTTCCTCTGTAAAATTGGACACGACCCTTGCCATAGATGCTTGAGCTAATACAACGATATCAACTTTTTTAGCCAGCTCCCTTAAGGCAATCGCTAGATCTAAATCATGTCCTTCCTTATCATTAGCCATTAATTTCTGATAGGCAGATGCCACGAGGATTGGCTCCATTTCAACCGCTTTCCCTTTTTCACTTGCTTTTTGTTTTATCAACTCCAAGGTTGGCTTTAGTGTCGTTTCCAATGTAGCTGCTACCCCGATTTTTTCAGCTGAATGAATTGCGAATTCTGCCATCGCATCATCAATCCGAACAATAGGAGTAGATACTTTTGGTTGTGTAAAAGAAACAAGTTCTCCAATCGAAGAGCATGCATTTAAAATACAGTCCGCACCCAGCTGCTCCGCAATCTTTGCATAACTTTCCCAGCGTTGGGCGATTTCCTGTATATTTCCGCCATTTTTGCTTAACTGCGGCAGGATAGAGTCATCCACCAAATTAATAATCTCGCAATCTCCAATCATCTTGGCAGTTAACTCTTTCAAAGGCTCAATCGTAACAGGAGTCGTGTGAATAATCGCAAGTTTTTTTTTCATACCAAGTTTCCTCCATTTAAATAGTAATAACAAAATTAACCATCATGGGAAGCCAAGATGGTTAATGGAATTTTCAGATTAAGACAGTTGTAATGAATGGTTAAAAGGTAAGGCTTCCTGGGTGGCATATAACACAAGGCCTACACACCATGAATGTGATAATGTCAGCATCATTCCCTTTGGCTGAAAACAATTCGTATTATAAAAACGCTCGGTTACCATTCCTTTGTAAGCATTAAAATCGCCATCTTTCCTAGCAATAAACTGCAAGAAACATGCAATATGATCTCTTGTCCGGTCTAAGTAATAGGAATCATCTGTGTACTTCCATAAACGAAGCATCTCAGGAACACAGAATAACCCGTAATTATGTAAATGCTGGTTAGAAGGTGATGCCTGGTCCGCACCACGTGAACGAAAATCATATTGATGCAAAAATGTTTGCTCTGGAAAGGCAAGGTTGTAAGTCCATCGGAAGGTCATTAACCAATCAGCCGCATGTTTGGCAAGCTTTAACCATTTATCGTTTTTGTCATTTTCATAGAGTAGTACATAAGCAACCACTGCATTATAAGCATCTTCAGAAGTTGGAGTTAAATGAACATCCTCTGGTGCCCCGTAAATGTATTCGTCCAGCACGAAATGTTCATAATAATGCCCCGCCTTTACTGCCGTGAGCCGATACTCTTCTTTTTCAAAGAAGTTGCTTCCTTCAAGGAGTGAAGCGATCCATAAAATTCCTCCTGCCCCGTCCCATTCTTCGACATCACCTGTTTCAAAGTGGTAATAAGACCCGAAATTTCCATCAGATCGTTGATTCTTTACGGCAAAGTCTAAGTTGGATTGGACTGCTTTTTCCCAATCTGGATGACTTACCCCTGCTTCCTTTTCAAAGGCTAAGGCACGCACCAAAAACAATGTGGCTTCAGAGATTGTTCTTGCCTGCAGCCAGGTATTCTTGGGATTCCAGCCAGTTCCCCAGCCCTTGCCAAGTACCCATGATGCCCAGAATGTTCCACTCGGAGCAAGCGCCGAAGCAATATTGTTCATTACATCAATGGCAGCATCAACATATGGTTGATGACCCTTCTTTCTGCCATAGGTAAGGAGGGCGTATGAATATGGCGCACCGCTGACCCAGCCCACATGCATATGGGGACGATCTCCCATTCCTTTTACATTATTATTAAACTCACGGTCAAACGCAGCGGTTTCGGCTAAAATACTATGTTCTGGCATATAGTGCCAACGATATAAACCATGGGCTGTTAATTCTGATGCCTCCTCAAGCCCCATCCAAGGATTTAAGGAGTACTCTTGTTGATGCTGCCTGTACATTTCACGGACGAATAGATCATATGAATGTAAATCAAATGAGGCGGTATAGATTTTAAACTGTAAATGAACGGTTTCCCCTGGCTTAAATGTGTACAAGGAAATGTCCTTTGGCTCTGGAATCGGTTCACCAACAAATGTGACTGGTTCTTCTTTATAAGGAAAATTCACCCAAACCGATGTTGTAGAGTTATTTCCTCTGAATCCCAGGCCAGTTAACCCCACTTCACTCATTTCATCGACACAAAGTGCACCGCACATTTCATCATTCCAGGCAAAAACAGCCGGAAGAGCGGCACGGTCTGAACGAAATGACCAATGATCTGATACCATCTCCTCATGATTGCCATCCCGGTAATCATATCGTGGATATTTCCTGGTATTATGCTCGAAGCGATTTTCTTTATAAAAAGCGCCAGGAATCATCCAAGTCGGCTTCCCGCTCCCTGCTAAATTGCCATTAACCTGTAACCCGTAATTACCGGATGTTTCTTTTTTATAGGTTACCTTTAGGTTCACTTGAATAAAGCCACATCCAGATTGAACATTCTTCCATTCCGTTTCAACAGAGAAGTCCTCTCCATGTCCAGATATGTGGTAAGCTCCATTAATTTCTTCAACATGGTCGATTTGAATGTTTTCAATCGTCTTTTCTTCATCATATATATCGAGAAGGGAGTCAAATTGAAGGTATGCATTTCCGCTTTTCCGTTCCGAAGAATAGACCTGTATTTCGGTTGGTTTCTTCCCGTTTTCAAGTATGTTAATAAATGTACTCACTGAAATCACACCTTTAGTTTGTAAAGTTCAATCAAATTCTCTCTAAAAATTCTTCTGGCAAATTCAACTGCTTCTTTTTCTGTTAACAGTTGATCCTGCACTTTTTCTACTAAGACATCGCCCACAATTTTGCGGGCAAGCTTTTGATGTGCATATGTTCCCTCAACGAAGTTGTAATCTCCACCAAAACCGAAGATCTTATTTTGCGGAACCATCTCAATCATTTGGTGCAGGATTTGCTTGGCTATCGTTGGAGAGATGGCATACACCCAGGTAAAATCCGCATAAACATTCGGATAATTTTTTACAATACTCAGATATTCCTGGTGATACGGAAGCCCGCAATGTAATAGCACAAAATTTGCCTCCGGATAGGCTGCCAATAGCGGAATGAGATCCGTTACCTTCGAGTTGGTAATAATATTGCCATTGCCCGAAACACTGGTTTCATGGTGCCCTGTATGAATTTGAATTGGTAATTCATAGTTGATAGAGCATTGGATAACGTGATGAATTAAGTAATCTTGTAAAACGACCGATTCTTTTTGCGACATAGGTTCATCTATAATAGAAGAAAGCAGGTTGTTAAAGCATCGTTCCGCCTCATGGAAGGTTGGCTTTAGTGTCTTCAGCGTCCTCCAATAGGCATGGCCTAACTTAACTGCAACCATTCCTTCTTTCACAAATTTATTTAATAAGGCATCCACAGCATGAAGATAATCCTGGAATGTCTGAACGTGCTTTCCAGTCTGTCTTTCAATAACCTGTACATCCTTAATGGTTCGGAGTTTAAAGGCAAAATCTAAAAACATGACAGGTCGAAAAAGGGAAAAATCAACATTGGTCGTAAAAGGCAAAGTAATAGCTAAATCAATTCCCGATTTTTCATTCAAGACTTTCCTATACCAGGTTTCATCATTTGTAGCTGCTAATACTTTTTCATTTAAAGCTAATATTCCATTTACAGACCAGTCATCCATACCAAATAAATCATGAACTGCTGTTTTTAATAACCGTGCATAGGTTGTATTTTGCGTTTTGTGGTAATACAACAAGAATTGTTCCGCTTTCTCTTCTGCAGTTAATGGTGAATTTACGTTTAACATGCCTCGTTTCATTCCTGCAGTGATCAAGTCTGATTCTAAATAATGAAGCAGACCAAAGAAATCTACTTTATTTTTCTTTCGAATTTCCATCGGATCAATATGTTCATGTCCATCGATGATGCGAATTTTATTTATTTCCTCATGTATACTGCTCACAGGTGCTGCTCCTTCCAAAAGTAAAGGATGACTCAAAAGAATACGCCCCCCTCCTTAGAACCGCTCCATATCGTTTTTTCAAACAACTTAGTGCGGCAGGGGGCTGCCATTTCATTTTTAAGTCATCCTCTGCTTAACAACAAACTATTAATCTACCTTAAGTTCTGGGAATGTGTTCTTAACTTCTTTCTTGAATTTCTTAATGACACTATCAATTTTTTCATTATTTTTTATTCCTTGGCCAGCTACTTTTCTCCATTTACTTAACACTTCTTCACCATATTTATCGGACTTATAGTCAGGAATATCTTTAACAGTATCGTAATATGGTTTTAATACATTTTGATCGCCAAACATTGGAGATTTATAAGTATCCAAGTTGTCTTCATATACTGATAATAATCCAGGCATATTTCCTGTAACTTCTAGATTATGCTGCTGCCATTCTTTGCTGGCAATAAACTCAATGAACTTATAAGCTAACTCTTTGTTCGGTGACTTTTCATAAATAGATCGGTATGTTCCACCCATGTAAAACCCTTTTGGAGTTCTTGCAACACCATATTTATTAACTGCCTTATCATTTTTGTTATCGACCATGAAGCTTGCCCATGCTGGCATTGCAGTTAACACAACACTTCCGTCATTAATGGCATTACCCCAGCCTGCAGAGAAGAATTCTAATTTTGCATCTACATCATTATTAAAAATCTCTTTTTGTAATTCATAATTTTTCTTCCAAGCAGAATCAATCATTAATTTTCCATCTTTCACCCATGGCTTAGTATTATAAGCTTCGATGTTATAGATATCACCAAAGTGAGATATTAAGTGAACTTTTCCGTTACTGTCTTGATTTACTTTCTTCCCTAACTCAATAATTTTGTCATAGGAATCGACCATTTGACTGATTTTTTCTGGATCATCTGTTCCGAGGTATTTCTTTGCATTTTCTTTGATATACCAGAAAGCACCTGGTGAAGAGTGATCAGAGATCGCTTTTATATCGCCCTTAGAATCTCTTCCTAATGCTTGTACGTATGGTACATAATCTTTTACAAGGTCTTCCGCACCCATGTCTGAAAGGTTTACAGCAAACTTAGAATTGATAAACTTGTCAATATAGCCTCTTTCTAAGTCAAAAATATCTGGGACATCTCTGCCTGATTGTAGGACGTTTAATAGTTTCGTTTGGTATTGATCCCCAGGGAAGATTTTCACTTCCACTTCGGCATCCGGATATTTCTTCTCAAATTCTTTAGCCATATCTTCGACTTGACCAAAGAATGTCCATATCGTTAATTTACCTTCAACTTTATTATTATCTTTCTTAATATTGCCTGACGCAGTCTGCTCACTTTTCGAACATCCAGCAAATAATGATAGAACAAGAACAGAAGCAAATAAGATAGAAAGCCACTTTTTCATAGATTTACAGCTCCTTTTTTTGATATAATGAAGGTCTAATATTTTTCTTATCGTTTTCATTTGGTGGCTAAGACCGTCAATTCTTTTACACCTATGAAAGATGGATAAGGTAAGCATTTCTTCAGTGGAGGAGTTCCACTCTTTCACTGAAGGATGTACTTGCACTGAGGTCTTTTTTCTACAACACCTCCAACAAGATTAAAGATCATTATCCTTTTAGTGCCCCCGCAGTAACACCACTAATAATCTTCTTAGAAACGATAGAGAAAAAGATTAAGATTGGTATAACTGAAATGACAATTCCTACATACATCGCTCCAAAGTCTGTTGAAAATTGAGACTTTACACTGGCTATCATTACAGGTAAGGTCTGCAGCTCATTATCAAAAAGAATAATCATTGGTGTTAAGAAATCATTCCACTTACCAATAAATGAAAAGATTCCTAGTGTTGCTACAGCCGGCATTAGCAATGGAAGGACTAACCGGTGGAATATTTTTATTTCACCACACCCATCAATTCTGCCTGATTCGAGAATTTCTGTCGGAATACTTGAATCACACATTTGTTTCATGAAGAAGATCCCAAATGCGTTTGAAATGGATGGAAGGATAAGCGGCCAATACGTATTTAACATATGGAATGAATCCATAAGTTTAAAAAAGCCGATAATTCCTAATTGACCCGGAATCATCATCGTCCCTAGTACAGCAAGAAACAGAATGTTTTTTCCTTTATAATCAAATTTTGAAAATCCATAACCAGCTAGAGCCGAGAAGTATAAATTTAGTGCTGTTGAAGTAATCGTTATAAACAGCGTATTAGCAAAACCTCGCCAAATCGGCACCGTATCTATCAAACGATGATAGTTTTCTAGAAACTCAGAACCAGGAAGTAGAAGCAGTTTCCTTGCAATATCTGAATTCGCGTGGGTTGAAGTGACCATCATACTATAAAAGGGTACCAGACATGTGAATGCGACTAGCAGCAATAAGAAATACACAGCGAATTTACCTAAATACTTACTAATGTTTCTCTCTTTTTTCGTTTTAACTTCATTAATTGTAACGTTATCAGCAATGCCATTGTTAGCTATCATAAAGGGATCTCCTTTCCAATTCTTCGCCGAAGTGCTCCTGTTGTTCTTCTACTTGTCTTATTTTACTGTTCAACTTTGTTCATTTTTGAAAACTTAATCGAAATCAATGAGAAGATTAAGATGATAACAAAAATGGCGTATGCGATGGCTGCTCCATAACTATAATCGAAGTTTTTGAACGCTGTTTGATATAAGTACATAACCATTGTTAGTGTAGAGTTATCTGGACCATTTCCGAGCATTAATGGCGCGTCAAACAATTGCAAACCACCGATAATGGATGTGATAAAGGTAAATAACAGGACCGGTTTTAGTAAAGGCAGGGTAATCTTTGTAGCGATGGTAAATTTTGATGCTCCATCTACCTCAGCGGCTTCATATAATTCCTCTGGTATCGATTGAAGACCTGCGATAAAAACTAACATGTTGAAGCCAAAGTACTGCCACATAATAACTCCCGCGACAATAATTCTGGATAGCCAGGGACTATTAAACCAGTTTACCGGGTCATCAATGAGTCCAATACTCATTAAAAGTTTATTTACACTCCCTGTTTGCCAATCGAACATTAAACTAAACAACACTCCGAGTGTTACCGGTGTGATGATATTTGGAAAATAGTAAACCGCTCGAAAGAAATGCTTTCCTTTAATGAATTTCTCATTAAGAATCATTGCTAAGGCTAAGGCTAGAATCAATTGCGGAATAATGGATAGTATCCAAATGATTAACGTATTCCCAATTGCCTTATAAAAGAAAGTATCATGGATTAAGCGTGAATAATTCGCCAATCCAACGAATACAGGATCGGAGAAACCATCCCACTTCGTAAAACTCAGATAAAGAGAGTAAAGGATTGGTGCTAAGCCAAAAACAAAAAATGAAACGAAAAACGGAACTACAAAATAAAAACCATATTTGGATTTGTTTATAGATGATTTCCTCATTTTTTCACAGCCTTTAAACTTTTTTGTGCCTCCAATGTTGGTCCATATGTACCAATCTATCAATCTAGTTTTATACTAAATTGATGGACTGCCTTATCAGTAACTTTTATTTCATAACTGGATCTGATATTTTCCTGCATGAATCACGGATAATCAGTTCTGGTTTTAACAAATGACGTTCTGAGATGTATTCCTTAGAATTTCCCATGCGCTTAAATAATTCAAACGCTGCTTTTTTCCCCATTTCTAAGAACGGCTGTTTTACAGTTGTTAATGGCGGAAAAGTCCAGCTTGCTAGTGTAATATCGTCAAATCCCGTAATTGATAGATCTGTCGGAACATTATAGCCCCGTTCCTGTACTGCCCTTAAGGCCCCAATAGCCGTTTCATCATTTGAAGCTAAAACCGCTGTAAAATCACCTATTGTTAATAAATGATTCATAGCATTATATCCGTCCTCATTTGACCAATCTGTAGGAACCACCCACTCTGGATTAACAGTTAATCCTAATTGTTCCATCGTTTCGAGGTATCCGGCTAAGCGGCACTCTGTTGCAGCTGCGTCTTTTGGCCCTGAAATATAAGCTATCTTTTGATGGCCAATCCGATGGAGATAACGCACAAGTTCTGAAATACCATAGTAATTATCAACATCCACCGAAACCAAATCCTCCACTCCGGCCGTATCACCAAAAACAACAACAGGAATCCCTGCGTTAGCTATTTCCAATAGATCTTTAACATCTCTTTTCACAAAGCTAATTAAGATGATCCCATCTACGTGCCCCTCAAGAACTAAATTTTGAAAGTAAGACTCTGTGTATTTATTGGAGGTCATACTGTAGAACACACAATTAAAACCATTTTCCTTTGCAACTTCTTCGATTCCCTTAAAGATGGAAGAATAAAACATATTGGCAATACTATCAACCACAATTCCTATCGTTTGTGTCTTATTGACAACCAATCTTCTGGCATTTTCATTGCGGTGGTAATTTAGTTCTTTAATGGCTTTTTTTAATGCTTCTTCTGTCTCTTTTTTTATTGGCAGACCATTTAGATAACGGGACACCGTACTTTTCGATGTATTTGCTAATTTAGCAACATCTATAATTGTTGGATTCACTATATTAGCCTCCTTTCTACAAGCTTTGTATCATTATTATGTAGGAACGTTCCCACAAAAAGCCAAATGAATGTTATTCTTTGAGAAACAAAGTTAACTGACTATTACTAATAATTTAAAAATAGGAACCGTTTACATTGAGTGTAAAAAAAATATGATAGTAAGATCACGGGTAGTAAAAGGCTTGATACTAGTAACTTGATACCCTAAAATGGGAACGTTCCCATTTTAGGGTAAGGAATTTATTAATTAATTTAATTTTAATGCCTATCACTATTATTGTCAAACAATTCTTTTTTATTATGATTGAAAGCAAGTTAACTCCAAATACTCACCCTTTTTTGGCTGCCTGTGTTCTAGTAATCGTTAAGTAAACATACCACATCCAAATATAACTAATAATACTCCCGCTAAAGATGAGAAAAAGTGAAGGCACTTTCAATAGCAAGTAATAGATCACACAAGAAATAATAAAAATTCCTGCTGTCCTTAGTGGGGAAGCAACACTATATAAAAAGCTATATTTTAGGTAATCAAAAAAACGATAGCGAAAATGAACAAAAATAGGAAAAAAATAAATTGCTGTAGTAATAAAGAAATATGTGATAAAGATTGTTACAATTTTCAATAGTGAGCTGCCAACCGTGTCCCCCATGGTAAAGAAGTGGTAGTCAACATATAATAACCATCCCATCGCAACGAAAATTAATCCAAGTCCATTTACCTTTACAAATTCGGTTTTATACGTCTGCCAGAATGTTTTAAAAACAGGTGCATCCTCAGCTCCAATTACCCATTTTCTAACCACAGAAAACATGGCTGCTGTTGAAGGAAAGATACCAAAAATCCCTAACCCGACTATTGTGAACAAAATCCACAACAATTGCAGATAGGCAAATTGCATCACGAGTTCCGTAATCCGATAGATAAAACCTTTTATGCCCTTAGTATTCATTCATAATCATCCTTTAATATATAAGAAAATTTAATAGGATACCCATTGGTGATCACTATTAAAAATATTTACCTTCTGATTTCTAACAGCATTCTCTGCAAATAGATACATGGCTGCCGACCATGATTGACCTGCATATCCCATCGGTCTTCCTGATTGGCCATGGAACCATTCGTTAAATTCCCACTCATTTTTCTTACCTGCTTTATTCATGCTTGCTAATTTCTCTAATTGATAGTTTGCTTCATCAAACCTTTTGGCCTGAATTAACGCGGTAACATAGAATCCCCCAATAAACGGCCATGCACCTCCATTATGGTAATGATGAGGCAAATTAAGATTCCGAACGCGATAATAATCCCGCCAATCCTTTTCCCCCTCGCGAATGGCTGGATACAAGGCCTGAACTGGATAAGGCTCATTTATGCCGCAGCCATGAATATAATCCAATATTTTATTTGCTTGTGTTTCATCCGCAATTCCAAAGACGATTGCCAGCAGGTTGGCAAGTGTATCAAATCGGTCCGCATAATCGCGGAACCCCATATACGGTAAATAAAATGGTCTTTCTACCAATTCCGTTTCGACACGCTTAATTGGATAAATCCATTCTTTTCGCTCAGCTTTTACCCAGTCCATCTTTTCCTGATTATCCGGAGTAATCCACAGAAGAATATTAATTTTTTTCTTAACATCAGCTGCATTTTCATAATAATAGCTCGAAGGGATGTTTAACGCATCAGCCATATGTCCCATACACTTCCAGGCCGCTGCATATAAAACATTATCGAAAAGAACATTATAGCGGTTGGCAAACAAATCAGCCCAGTCCATTGCCTCATGAACCTCTAATAACCCACACTCATTCGAATCTTGATATCGAAGCCAAAGCAGTGCCTTTTCTAAATTCCCCCACCATTTTCGTAAAAATTCTTGATCGTTCATTTCCTGGTAATACGCATAATGACCAATAATATACCAAATATTCCCGTCTACACAACCCGCGTGGATAGAATCTTCCACTGCTTGTCCACTTTCACCTTCATCACCAAGTTTTCCACCATGTGCGATTAATGCGGGATCTAATACATTTGGAAAACCAACATTATGAGGAATCTTTCCCAGTTCACTTTGAAACTGTCCTAATGTCTCCAATGACCTGCGATGAATCGTTGGCCCCTCCTCACTACTGCAGGCTAAAAGACCCAGTCCACAAATCATACTGTCTCTTGCCCAAACTTGCTGGTAAGCAGTACTTGATCCCAGTAAACCAAGTTCTCCCCCGTTTTGCAACAAAATTTTTTCTGCCTTTTCTCTGCCCTTTTCAACTATTCTAGCATCCATCAAACTGCTTCCCCCAGTCAATTTATTATAGATGGATAAATCCATGTTCTTATTACTAAATGATTTTTTTCAAAAATTAATTATTCCACTTCCTGTGACGCAGCAATCATGTAAACGGTGAATTATTTCGCTGCGCTTCATACGGTAACCAGTGCCTGATTGAGATTTTCAATTAGATTGGTTTCATAAATAGGCTCTTCAGGATTTTTCGGAATGCATAATGTTTTGATTTCCATTGGTCCAAAATGCAGTTCCATAGCTCTTCCCCAATTTTTCAATTCGACTTTTGCGACCGTTTCTGCGTTATTCGTTTCAACTAAACGAATAATCAAGTCATCATGATTCTCCGCTTTCTTTAAAGCAGAAAGAAGAATATTTGGTTGATCTATCGAAATAAATGAATCTTCTTGCGCTAGTGAACCCTTATGATACGTTTCAACAATCAGTTGTGGTTTTTGATTTAATTCTAGTGCATGCTTTACCGTTTCAGCCTCTTCCCAGCTGTTTTCATGTGGTAACAATTGATAAGTAAACCTTTGAATCCCTTGATCAGTAATCGGGTAATCCTCGTCCAAATCAGGGATAAACGGAGCATGGTGCGCATAGATTGTGCTTCTTAGAACCGTTAAGTTAATTGTATTCCCTTTGACATCGACTCCATATTTTCCATCATTAAGAATACTTAGACCGTAAATCTCTTCCCTTTGTTTACTAATTGTACCTGTTACATCAACCCAGTTTTGCATCGGTTTTTCGTTTCCATCCGACTCACGACTAGTATGCCCAAATGGAATTTCATAGGTAGTATTCCGCTGATTAAAGCTTACAGGAAACTTGATTTTTAAAGTTTGATAGCTTTCTTGCCAGTTTACTTTCACTTTGACTTCTATCTTATTGGATTGCTTATACATAATAAAATCTTGAACAATTGTTGAAGATTGAAACTTTGATGTTACCCGGATAACCCCTCTTACTGGTCCTTCTTCAAGCTTCTTAATTCTTACCGGCTTGAATACCCCTGATATTTCATCAAAGCGTAACGTCCCATGTCCCCATGTATCAAAAGTGTCATTTAAGACAACGGGAATAGCTGCGTCATTCTTAAATACTTCAATTTGCTTAACTTTGTCAAATAAGCTGCGAATCCCGCCAGATTCTTGATCAATAACCAGCCTGAAACGATCGTTTTCCATTTCATTATCGCTTACTTTTACAGTTTCAAACTCTTTAGCTGGCTTAAGTGCACGAAGTTTATATGTGCTATATCCTAATGGAGGCAGTTGTGCCAAGAATACAACTCTTTTTCGATTTGGAATCTTTGCGATTGGATCAACGATTTGGTATGGTATTTCATTCCCGTTTACATCTTCGATAATGAACTCTTCTGGGAGCAGATAGTTAACAAATAGCCCATCTTCAATTTCAACATTCACCCTTACTGGCCAAGAATGCGGATTGAAGATAACCATTGGCTTCATTCCTTTTTCTTCTTCAATATTAATATTCCAACTTAAGGATTGTAGAGCGTAATTCATATTTCTTGAGGAGATACTGATAGACTCCCCATACAAATCTCTTGCATCATGATAAGCAGATTCAATGCTTGTTCCAGCTAAAATATCATGAAACTGATTAAATAAAATCCCTTTCCAAGCCTGGTTTATGTCTGGAGGGTAGACTTGTCCCGTTGTCCAATTCGCAATCGAAGAGAATTTTTCTGCCATTAATGTGAGATTTTCAGAATAACGGTTTAGCTTCTTCACTTCCGAATGAACTGAATAGCAACCAACGGCATGGTGGAGCAGATCATCATGAACAACAGGCAGTGTGTCCTTAAGGCTTTCCACATGTTCGAAAAAGTCATTGGGTGAACTAAAGATAAGATTGGTATCATCCATCGTTCCATTTAATTTTTCAATAACTTCTATGTTTTCTTTGGTTGGTCCCCCCCCATGATTGCCTACACCATAAAAACACATTAATTGATTAAACGAATGTTTAAGCTCGTTCTTACAATGCATAATATGGTTTTCAAGATGGTCAAAGGTACAATATTCAAAAGGAATCCGAAAGGCTTTTACTCGGGAACCGTCCTTAGATTCCCACAAAAACAAACGGGTTGGAAGTCCTTTTTCCTCAGGGCCGGGTCTCATAAATACATAGGAATCCATCCCGGATTTCTTTAATATTTGCGGCAGCATACCATTATGACCAAAACTGTCAACATTGTAGCCAACCTTTGCTGTCACGCCGAACTTTTCTTTAAAATAATTTTGACCAATCAATCCTTGGCGGACAAATGATTCGCCACTTGGAATATTGCAATCGGGCTGTATCCACCACCCCCCACAAATAACCCATCTGCCTTCTTGTATTCTTTCCTTGATTTCCTCAAACATCTTCGAATCGTTTTTTTCAATCCATTCATAATAAGCAGCAGAACTGGACGTGAATATAAAATTCTCATATTCTTTTAAACGATCTAATGCAGACCGAAAAGTTGCTTTCACTTCTTGAAAGCCTTCCTGCCAGCGCCAAAGCCAAACCGGATCAAGGTGTGCATTTCCAATCATAAACATATTCTTCATGTAGATTTTCCTCCTGATTGATTGATAATCTTAGTTAGATTTACTTTTCTTTTTAGTTTTAACTGCCTCTATCAATCGTAAAGACACCGCTTTCATAAATATTATTTACGATTGGAATTATTATAGCATCTTAACATTAGTTTGTGTATTCAATAAACTAAGCAAGTGAGTTTTATCACCTAAAAAAAGGATGAGCAATAGCCCATCCATCTTCTTAGTTAGTTAGAATATCCTCTATTCTTATTAATTCTTCCTCTGAAAAATCAAGGTTATTTAATGCAGCAACGTTTTCCTCAATTTGACTCACTCTGCTTGCACCTATTAAGACAGAAGTAACTTTTTCTCCGCGTAAAACCCAAGCAAGCGCCATTTGTGAAAGACTCTGACCACGCTCTGTTGCAATTTCATTTAATTTTTGAACACGATTCAATACTTCTGAAGTTACATGCTCCTCACGCAAGAACCCTGTAGAGCTTGCTGCACGAGAATCGGCTGGAATCCCTTTTAGGTATTTATTTGTTAATAAACCTTGCGCTAACGGACTAAAAGCGATTGAACCTACCCCGTTTTCCTGGAGCACATCCTGTAAGCCATCCTCTATCCAGCGGTTAAACATCGAATACTTTGGCTGATGGATTAACAAAGGTGTTCCTAACTGATTTAAGATTTTGATAGCTTCTGACGCTTGTTCAGCACTATAGTTAGAGATTCCAACATATAACGCCTTGCCTTGACGAACAATAGAATCTAATGCCCCCATGGTTTCCTCAAGTGGTGTATTGGGATCTGGACGGTGTGAATAAAAAATATCAACATAATCAAGTCCCATTCGTTTTAGACTTTGATCTAGACTAGATATCAAGTATTTTCTTGAGCCCCAATCCCCGTATGGACCCGGCCACATCGTATAGCCCGCTTTTGAAGATATGATCATTTCATCACGGTATAGAGCAAAGTCTGTTTTTAAGATTCTACCAAACATTTCTTCAGCCGAACCTGGCGGCGGACCATAATTGTTGGCCAAATCAAAGTGGGTAATGCCTAAATCAAACGCTCTTTTCAGCATTGCCCGTCCATTTTCATATGTATCCACACCGCCAAAGTTGTGCCAAAGTCCAAGTGAAACGGCCGGTAGTAATAACCCTGAATGGCCACTCCGATTATACTTCATTGATTCATAACGATTTTCTGCAGCTTGGTAAACCATGTGGGGTACCCTCATTTCTATTCGCTTTTGGATAAAACTAACACCCAAACTATACCATATCAAATTAATTTTCAGTTAATTCAGGTTCTATATTTGAGTAATAAATAAAATTTCTGCTAAAATAAACAGACTACATTTTTCGAGGAGCCAAAAAAATGACAAACAACCAAACATTTATCGGTTATATTGGAACATACACCAAGGGCGGCAGCGAAGGAATCTATACGTTTAAACTAAATACGGATAAGAAAAGAATCGAAGATATTCAAGTTGCAGCTGCACAGTTAGAGAATCCAACTTATGTCACGATCAGTAAGGACAATCGATACCTCTATTCTGTGGCTAAAGAAGGAGAAAATGGAGGCGTAGTTGCTTATTCCATAAACAGGGAAGGCGGATTAACCGAGCTCAATCGTCAGTTACTTCAGGGCTCATCGCCTTGTCATGTGAGTGTTGACAGTAACAACCGTTATGCATTCAGTGCCAATTATCATAAAGGATCGGTAGAATCTTATTTAATTAACCAGGAAGATGGAACGATTCAACCAGCTGCATCGGTTATAAAACATGAAGGTTCTGGTCCAGACCCAAGACAAGAGAAACCGCATACCCATTATGCCGGCATCACCCCTGATGAGAATTATCTAGCAGTGGTTGAATTGGGTATTGATGCTTTAATTACTTATGCAGTCAACAGTGATGGAACACTTTCAAAAGCGCACTTTCTTCCATTAAAAGCTGGAAGCGGACCAAGACATTTAGTTTTCCATCCGAACCAAAAATTTGCATATATCATGACAGAGTTTAGTTCGGAAGTGATTGTTTTATCCTATCATTCGGAAAATGGTCATTTTACAGAGAAACAATATATTTCAACGCTTCCTGAAGATTTCACCGAGAATAATCAAGGAAGCGCCATTCATATTTCATCTGATGGACAGTTTGTTTATGCGGGGAATCGTGGCCATAACAGTATTGCTGTTTTCCGTGTAAACCAAGAAACGGGAGAGCTTAGTTTTGTTGATCGCACCTCCACTGAAGGTGATTGGCCGAGAGATTTTATGTTCGACCCAACAGAGAAATTCATTGTGGCGTCAAACCAAGAGTCCAGTAACCTCGTCTTGTTTTCGCGTGATGAAAACACAGGAAAACTTGCATTGATTCAGGCTGATATCGAGGTTCCGTATCCGGTTTGTGTGAAGTTTTTAAATTATTAAAATTAAAAAAACAGCTTAACAAATTGCTCATTAATTTGTTAAGCTGTTTTTTTAATCAATTGAATATTGCGAAAATTAAACACTCAATTACCCCTCTTATTAATTATATTCCGGTTCAATCGTCTTTAATCCAAGGGAGCGATTTAGGAAATCCCTAATTTCATCAATAGAGAGTCCTATCTTTTTAGCTTCATTAATAAGATCTAACCATTCTGTATCAATATCTTGTTCAACGGTTAATGCAGGCAAAATTAACCCTCCTAAAATGATTACTATTTTAGGTAACTCAGCCATCCTAGTTAAAAACCTTAGACCTGTAGCTTTGCGTCCCAATCTTTCGAAAGGTTTGCCTTTGTCATTCATAGTATTAAAGTATTAAATTATTATAGAATAAACTAATAGTACTATAGTCTTGATGGAAACTAAATGAAAATATTTCCAAAAATATCGACAGAATTTCGACAAAATTTATATAAACCAATTAATCGTAGTTTAGAAGTTTTAAAACACATTTCTCACATGTTACCTGACCTATTTCAATAAATTTAATTTTTTTAAGGGTCTTCCTATTAATAATCCGATCCTTGTTAAAGACTATACCGCATGCACAATGATAGGAATCCTTCACAATGTGAATCTTGTTTCTTTCTTTTATTAGTGGATATATCATGATTCCCCTTCTTTTCTAATTATTAGTTCCTAAAAAAGAACTTCCTTTGTTCATTATAAAGAAATTGTAGAATTTTGTAAACGGAGAGGAGTTAATTTTACCCAGATAAATTTCATTCACCTATAATACGAAAGTGGTAGATTATTGGATTATTTTAATGTGAATATCCCCGTTTGTTCTTTAAAAGGAACAATGGTAAAATGTATATTAAGAAATAATAGTTAGTTAGGAGCAAGGACTTTGGATCATCAACCGATACAAGGTAGTTGTAGAATCGATAAGAAAAGAAAGACACAGAAACGATTTCTTTTCATAAAAGTTCTATTGATTATTTTATGGGGCCTATTTTTGTTGGTAAATACCTGGACTGAGAGTATAGAGCGACTAATATATTTACATTCTTTTGGATTAAAGTGGGTTTCAAATCCTGATTTTTTGTCTTTTTTTTATTTTAATGATTTAACTTTGATTCATCCTGAATTTATTAAAATTAAATTAGGACATTTTGTTGGTTTTGCGATCATGGATTTTCTTCTCTTCAATCTATTTAGAAGTCACAAATATTCTATTGGCATATCCATTATTTTTGCGTTTTTAACAGAATTCCTGCAACTGTTTTTTGGTAGAGATGGACGGCTTTACGATTTAGTTATTGACTCATTCGGTATTTTATCAGTATTTTTTATATTAAAAGTACTTATTCGTGACAATACTAAGTAAGACGTTTACAAGGTAAGGAAGTGACTATTTGCCTTCAATGGATTTTTTGCAAGCTCAAGAAACGCTTAATTTAATGGAGTGGATTTTAAGAGCTGTAATTGGATTCTTCTTTATGCTCATTGTTGCTAAACTAATGGGACAACGTGCCATTTCTCAATTAAGATTACTTGATTTCGTTATCGCCCTAGTTGTTGGTAATATTATTGCCCATCCATTATCAGACGAGCACCTTGGAATGAAAGGTGCGATGACTACAACCATCGTATTGGTGGTTCTGTATACCGGTGGTTTATTTATCAGTTTAAAATCAACCCGCATCGGAAAGTTTCTAGACCCCGATCCATTTCCTCTTATTAAAGAAGGAGAAATTCTTTATAAAGGGTTAAAGAAAGCTAGAATTTCAATTGATTATTTATTAGCAGAGTTGAGAAAAGAAAAAATTGAGGATGTAAAAAAAGTAGCATTAGCGCTATGGGAATCAGATGGGAAACTTTCCATTTTCTTAGATCCGCAGTATGAGCCGATTACGCCATCCACCTACCAGATGACAACGAAGCCTTTTGATCTCCCACAGACCGTTATAAGAGAAGGCAAGATTGTTCATCATACACTAGAAGAAAAAAACAAGAATGAAAGGTGGCTTGTGGATACTCTTAATCAAACACATCAAACAGGGATCCAGAATGTTTTGTTAGCCACAATTGATGGGGAAAACAATTTGAGGGTATTCATTTATAAATAATTGCATATGAAAGAAACATAAGCCATCTGGTTAGGTTAGATGGCTTATTAATGTGGCAATACCGCCTTTAATAGACTAGTAAGTCTCTTCTTATACAACAAGAGGTACATTTTCTTGCCTTGTGACTGCTCATCTATTTGTGAAGATACTTCATATTCTGAAGGCCAAAGCCAGTTACCAATTTCAATCAATGTATGTTTGAATGTATCATAGCTAAAAAATTGATAATCGAGGAAATCCCAGTACTGCCTAAATGCCTTTAAAGTTTGGTATTCCCAAAGAGTATTCACTTGAAATGGGAACATCTTGATTTCGTCTAAGTGTGGAAATTGCTGATAAACGATGGATAAGGTCCTGATGTTCCGCTTTAAGGTTTGGTGAGATTCCGCGAGCTGTATGAAATGGTCAAAATCAATCTCCTTCCTCTCCTTGTCAATGACTTGAATAATATCCATAAAATATTTCATTGAGTCTAAATTATGGCGCCAGCCGTGAAGGCAAATCATATAAAAGGTATGAAGTGGGGAAAGTTCTTTAATATACCCGGATTGGCTCACGGGTACCGACTGCTCCCAAAGATCATTTATATTAAACCTCGAGGTACTTCTTTTTACCAAATCCCAATGTAATTCCACCACTAGCGGCGTGGGCGAATCAGGTAATTTCTTGCTAAAACTACAATGAAAATGACCAGGTATGGACTCTTCTTCCACCGTAAAACCTAACGATTTAACAGATTCAATGGCGATAGTAAGATCCTGAATTTTGACTAATAAATCAATATCAGAGGTAGCCCTTGCCCCGATGTGGCCAAAATATTTCTCAGCAAAATAAACCCCTTTCAGCGCAATAACGTCTATCTTTTTCTCCTCAAACAACCTTAATAATTGATCTGTTTGATTTTTAATAAAAAGATTTTGATACAATCCTTTATTATATTCTTCTTTAAGATGAAATTGAAAAAACGCAGGAGTTTGCTCGAGCCTCCCCTGCTGTTTTAATAAAAAATAAACCTGGGAGGCAGTACCGTCATCTTCAATATCCTGAAGAACTTGATGATACAGCTCCTCATCCTGAGGCAGTGATTTCTTACTATCATATAAAAATTTCACGAACTCTAGACTCACCAGCCTCATCTCCCATTTATTAGTTTGAAACTAAAGACAAAGGTGTTTCTTTTTTAGAACTATACGATGTTTCATTGAGTTTTCGATATAAACCTTTTTGTCCCATTAACTCCTCATGTGTTCCCTGTTGAACGATTTTTCCCTTATTCATCACCATGATTACATCAGCGTTTTGGATTGTCGACAAGCGATGGGCAATAATAATTGTCGTTCTGCCTTTCATCAATTCATCCAGTGCTTCTTTGACGAAATATTCTGTTTCCCCGTCTAAAGCCGAAGTAGCTTCATCTAATAGTAAAATTGGCGAATCTTTTAAAATGGCTCGAGCAATGGCGACTCTTTGTTTTTGGCCTCCAGATAATTTAACTCCATTTTCACCAATTTGGGTTTCGTATCCGTTAGGAAGCGAGAGAATGAAGTCATGAATCTCAGCATTGATTGCCGCTTCCACCATTTCTTTCTCCGTCACATTGGGACGGGCAATCAAAAGGTTCTCTCGAACGGTTCCAGCAAATAAGAAGGTTTCTTGTGGGACATGGGCAATCGAACTTCTTAACTCTGAAGCGGAGAACTCTTCTATGGATTTACCAGCAATTTTAATTTCTCCTGATTGCGGCTTATAAAATCCCTGTAATAGATTAAACAGGGTACTCTTCCCCGCTCCACTCGGACCAACTAACGCCACCACTTTCCCAGCAGGAATCTCTAAATGAAAATGTTCCAAAACATTTTTATTTTCCACATAACTAAAGGTCACGTTATGAAACCGAATCGAATCGACTTGGTTCAAGGTGGGCTTAAACGAAGGTAAATCTTGTAGATCAGCTGGTGTTTCAAGGACAGCTAACACCCTTTCAAGTGCGGCAACAGACCGTTGAAAGCCAGCCCATAAACTAGCCATTCCCGTAATTGGATAAAATAAGTGCCCAACTAAGTTTAGAAACGTTAACAATGCTCCAACGGAAAGCATTCCTTTGGAGACAAAAAGGGCTCCGACAGACAGGTTAATCATAAAAGTAATCGAACTTAAAATTTGACCGCCCGAATTATACCAGCTTTGAAGTTTGCCATTTTCAAGCTCTAATTGAAATAATTCCTTATTTTGTCTGACGTACTTTTTATACTGCAGTTTCTCAAGTGTAAAGGAACGAATTACGGTAAAGCCATGAAAAGTCTCATTTAGGAGGCTATTTATATTTCCTACTAATCGGTGGATCAATCTCCCATTTTTCCGAAGTAACAAGCCGAATACAACACCAGATAATGCTGTGATTGGGGCGATGATAAGACTTACTAAACACAGTGTCAAATTAATATTTACCAAATAAACAAATACAACAATATAAATTATTGGCAGCCTAACTAGACTAATAAGATTACTGCCAATTACTCCATCAACACCATGGATATCATTAGAAAAATGGGACATTAATTCACCGGAGCGAATATTGGATGTTTCTGCAGCTGGCAGTCTTAGTACATGGTGAAAAAAATGGTTTTTAATGTCCATTTTTACCCCATTCGTCGCAAACAAATTAGCGTATGTATAACAAACGCTTGAGACAATACTCAATATAATAAGTAATCCGCCATAGGGTATGAAGGATAAAATCTGTTGATACCCACCATGAATAGCTGCATCAGTAATCTGACCATAGTACCTTGCAAAAGCGATCGTTAAGTAAATATCCAACCCTAATAATATAAGAATAACAAGATAGGCCTTCCAACGTTTCATGATAAAGGGCAAAACAAAGGAAAAAGCCCTGCGCATATCTTTCATGGTAAAATATTGTTTAATTAAAGAATCAAACCGTTCCTTCATCGTATGGACACTCCAAATTTTACTAGAATTGTAATTTGAATTTCCTATTTAAATATTTTCTAAGCATGCCTGATAGGAAAGGAAAGGTAAGAATCATTTTTCCCCAACTGCGAGCCAGAAAATGTTGCGGCATTATTGTCAGCCGTTTTTTTTGCACACTTGCTAGTTTACCAAGAATAAACTCTTCTCTTATAACTTGATCGTAACCAAGGTTTGTATCTCCTTTAAATAAGAAAAACAGTTGGTTATCTAATTTTGTTACGTTCACAAATCGGTGGGCGATTAATTGACCGGTTTGCGAATAAAACAGAATCACATCGCCCTTCTTTAATTGAGAAGATGGACATGGGATAAACCTACAGAGATTACCTTGTTGTATAAATGGATACATGCTATTCCCAAATGCCGGCAGCTCCAACTTGCCGTCCTTTTTGATTGTACGTTTAAGATGTGCAAAGGTATGATTGTCAATCAACATGTTCAATCAGCCCGCACTGAACGAGATTGGCTAGGAATTCTTCCATGTCCTTTTTTACTTGCAGCTCATTCTCTATTGTTGTGAACTTCGCTAACAAAGATTGCGTTAGGGAATCAACTGTTTGAACCTCAGTAAGCAATGACCAGAATTGTCCACCCTCATCATTTAATTTGGTAATGGTATATTGTTCAGTATTCAAGATAATCCATTCTCCATCAAGTTCGGTAGCTTCATAATTTCCTTTTTGAATATATTGAGTCGTCATGATATTAACTCCCAAAATGTATTATTTTTTTGAAAATGAAGTTCATAAACTGGTACGTTCTTTACTAAATAGGTCATTAATCTCATAATAGTTTTCGTCTCCTCATCACTATGGGGCCAAAAGAAGACTTTATCCATTAAATGCAGTAAAGCATCAGATTTAGCAGACCTAGTTCTCTGATTTTGTAGTGCTTGGTAAAGTAATTGAACACTAGCTAATTCTACATTTCCCTCAAAATGATCTGATTGGATTTCACTGCGAAATGGTGAGTTATACACAGTAACTTTATTTGAGGCAATTTTGACAAGTGTAGCCTCATCCGAAAGAAGAGGTCTTGGATTCGACAGTTTGGCTGCTGTTGATTTACCTGCCCCCGATTGACCAGCAAAGATATGGGCCTTACCATTTTCTATTGCACAGGAGGAGTGGATCAAGAGACCCCAATTATGATACACGATGAAGGCACTGTATAAATTTGTTAATGCATGTTTTAAGGCGAAATCATTATAAACAGAAATAGTCGCAGACTTAAACTCAGTATTAACCTCAATTAAGTAATCGGCTCGACGGTACTGGATTTGGCTTTCATTCTTGATAATCTCTACTTCGTAATCTTGAAAGGGAACACCATAGCCTTCTTCAATTTTGATGATCAGATCAGGCAGCTCATTTTCAGCACATATGTCGGAGTTAAAATTTTTTTCAAACATATTATTTAATTCTTTAGATTCACAGATTATATGTATATAATGGTCGCCAATTTTTGTTATTAATTTGTTCATTATTGGCCTCCTACAAGGAAAAGTTGATATTTTTTGGAAAGGGAAGTCAAGGAATAAATATTCCCATGTTCTTCCCGTCTCCACTGAAATTAAGGGTTAACATTTGGATTACATTGACCTACCCCGATATTGCCATTGCCATTGCCATTCCCATTTCCATTACCGTTCCCATTGCCATTTCCTGGTGTTCCTGCTCCACATGGTTGTGGATTTGGATTCTTATCAACCGGAAAATTTATTCCCCCATTTCCATTTGAATCAGGATTATTCCCTTTCCCAGGATTCCAGCTATGTCTGGTTTCAAACCGAAGAGATTGATGGCTTAATACGATAGGTCTAGAGTAAACCTTTTCAATAATCATTATTTCACCTCCTTAACGATACAATATTGTTCACTATAAGGAACAAATAATTCAAAGAAAATTGTCGATTTAAATTTATTAAATTAAACAGGTTATATATAAAATTATAATCCAATAAACGTTCTATTAAAAGAACAAATTAAACAAAAATGTCATATTCCATTAACTTTTTCTTACATAAAATGTATCAAGAACTACAACATAAATAACACTTTAGGTTACATTCCATTATTTCTACAGATTAAAATTATAATTGTAGTTTTATAATTGATTTACAACATTTATTTTCTTACTTTCGTAATCTTTATCAAATCCATTTGGATAATTAACTTGCCATCGCCATGAATCTCTACACATTTCATTAAGACCTTTATTGGCATTCCAATTTAGTTCTTCATTGGCCTTGGAAGCATCAGCAAAACTAATAGAAACATCTCCAGGTCTTCGGTTTACTATTCTATATGGTATTGGACGCCCAATCACTTGTTCAAAGGCATGAATCATATCCAATACGCTGTATCCTGTACCAGTTCCTAGATTATATGCCGTAATTCCTGAATTCCCCATAACCTTTACCAGAGCTTTTAAATGACCATCTGCAAGATCTACCACATGAATATAATCTCTAACGCCTGTACCATCATGTGTTCGATAGTCACCACCAAATACTTTTAGTTCAGGTAACTTCCCAACAGCTACTTGGGTAATATAAGGAACTAGATTATTTGGAATACCATTAGGATCTTCTCCTATTTGCCCACTACTGTGTGCACCCACTGGATTAAAATAAACCAACAGGGCTATACTCCAGTTTTGGTTGGAAGCATATAGATCTTGTAAAATTTCCTCAATCATTAGTTTTGTGCGCCCATAAGGGTTTGTTGCTTGAAGTGGTAAATCTTCACTTAGAGGTACCTGCTCTTGAAATCCGTATACAGTTGCCGAAGAACTAAATACTAAGTTATAAACCCCATATTTCTCCATAACTCGACATAAATTTAATGTTCCTACTATATTGTTGTTATAATACTGTAATGGCATAGATACTGATTCTCCAACTGCTTTTAATCCAGCAAAATGAATCACGGCCAAAATATCATTTGCAAGAAACACAGACTCTATTGCAGAGTAATCAAGTAGATCCACATTGTAGAATTTAAAATTCTTTCCCGTTATTTCAGATATCCGTTTTAATGATTCAGGTTTACTATTTAAGAAATTGTCTAATACAACAATTTCATGTCCCGCATTCAACAATTCTATACAAGTATGAGATCCAATATATCCTGCGCCGCCTGTAACTAAAATAGACATAGAAATTACCTCCATTAAAAACATTCATTATAAAGAACAAATTAATCAAAAAAATTCACGTTTTTACACCCGGATTTTATTCTTTCTACCCATATATTATAATACAGTTAGCATTCTTTTTAAAGAACATTAATTTAACAAAAGCTAAATCCACCACATACCTGTTTTTGAAAATTATTTTGAGCTACATTTATATGATTTGATCACATAAAAAACATACTAAGATTCGTAGTGCGTACCAAGGCATTAGTTAGCACTACTATTTTTTATATAGTTGATGTGTAGAATAGACCGGTGGCTCGTTGTTATCTAGAATCCGTATCAAAAAGCGACCTACATCAGTTACCTTACTTGAATCAGTTTTTAGTATTTTGGATCCTTTAACATCGTGTTTAAGAAATTGGAATCGATAAGTGTAAGGTGAAGACTTCAATTCTATATTAGTAGGATGGAAATGAAACATGTTATTGCATTTGATGTTAGTAAGGTGTCAGGAGTCATTTTTAATGACGGTGAATTCGGAAATGCAAGTGTCGGTGACAAAGTATATTTGCCACCGACACTTGCGTTTCCTTTTTATTTTCGCCATATTAATTGGCAGTTTATGGTTATATG
>NZ_JBHHJU010000018.1:0-108295 GCF_042136325.1 Neobacillus sp. KR4-4 | reverse complement strand
CTCAAGATGAGATTTCCCATAGCGCAAGCTAGTAAGAACCCTGAAAGATGATCAGGTTGATAGGTCAGAGGTGGAAGCGTGGTAACATGTGGAGCTGACTGATACTAATCGTTCGAGGACTTAACCATATTTTAAGGTGAACTCAAGTTTACAAACTTCTTCAGCATTATCTAGTTTTGAGGGAATGAAACCTCAATTAAATAGTCTGGCAGCAATGGCGAGAAGGTCACACCCGTTCCCATACCGAACACGGAAGTTAAGCTTCTCAGCGCCGATGGTAGTTGGGACACGCGTCCCTGTGAGAGTAGGACGTTGCCAGGCAAAAAAAAGACAACCATTTCCGGTTGTCTTTTTTTTGTGCGAAATTTGGAGCTGTCACTCTTTTAAGGGTTAAGCCTGATTAAAAACAAAAGCTGCCAAAAAGGCAGCTACGGTCATCATTTGTTTAATCCGGAAATTTGTAAAAGGTTATTCTTATTTTAAATGTGTTTTTATCTTTTTAGCAATGATGTCCGTTGCTTTTTTCGGATTTAAACGATATAAGAAGTCCATTATTTTTGCATCGTTACCGGCTAACACTCGGTATTTTTTATTTTCCATCCCTTTAATAATGATGGCAGCTGCTTCATTTGGGCTGAGCACCTTATACGAATGGTTGTCGGCACCTTCTAATTCAATTCTTGCATTTTTGACGATGTTCGTGTCGACTCCACCAGGAAAGACGATCGTTATGCCTACATTGGTATCTCTAAGCTCTAAATGAAGGCCTTCAGTTAACATTTTAACGGCCGCTTTGGATGCTGCGTAAACCGATTGAAGCGGTACAGGAAGAAATCCCCCCATGCTTGATACATTGGTTATGTGGGATTCTGGCCGATTTAAAAGGTATGGTAAGAATGATTTGCACATATAGAGCGTACCGTAAAAGTTGACATCCATCACTCTATGAATTTGTTCATAATCAAGATCATTCACACTATGAAACTGTTGAATAATTCCTGCATTATTAATAATTCCATCTATGCATCCGTGTACTGCAATGATCTCCTCTGGAAGCTTTTCCACATCATCTCTGTTAGCTAGATTAGCTATGTGTGTTGATATCTTGTCGTTTCCATAGACTGTTGCTAATGATTTTATTTCCTCTAGCCCGGATTTGTGGATAATGGCTGCGACTTTAGCTCCCTTTTCTAAAAGCTGACGAACGAGTTCACTTCCAATCCCGCCTCCAGCACCTGTTACGACAATGACCTTATTGAATACTTTCATGCAATTCCCCCAATTTCCTCAATCCCCCAAACCTTCCGCAGTTCAGTTGGTATGAGAAAGGGTGTGTATTCATAATCGGTCATCGCGAGTGATTGACGCTTAATTAAGGCTAACCCAAGCCGATTGACCATACTTCCCAAAAAGCCCGTATAATCTGAATCAAGAAAAAAGCCCATTAGCTCTTTGAATTTCATCAGTTTTTGCCAATTGGAGTGTGGAACATCCATCCAGTCTGCTATTTCGTTGCCTACGGTTTCTCGAATTAGAGCAGGGACCATGTTGTCAAACATTTCACCGGGAATGAGGCCTGCGTGAAATTCAAGGAGAGCACGAGTCATCTGGACTCCTTCAGGAGATGGTCCATGGTGTCTTTTTTTAATCATTTTCTCCAACTGCTTTGACTCTTCCATTGTTTCTGGGATATTATCTTCTCGAACTCCCAGTATGATTCCAATAATTTTCCAAAAATAGAGGTAATCTTCCGCTTGTTTCTCTGTTACTTTCATCCCTAAATGGCGAAGCCCATCTATGACGACTTTGGAAAAGGTTAATAGAGTACCAAGAAGATCCTCCTGACAAATGGGGATTCCATTTTCTTTTTCGTCCCATCTACTGGTCTTTTGAACCAAATACCGAATGGCTGAATGCATTAAACGGACTTTTTGAATCGCTTTGATTCCTTGTCCTCCGGATTCAAGTCCGCCTGGAGCCATGATATGAAGAACAAATTGCCCTGTTTCCGCTATCCTGCGGTAAGCGTTTTGGCCTAAGCGATAACTGAATGTAAGGACCTTCACACCTTTAACGGCAGCGTAACAATTCACAAGTGAGGCTGTTGATAATAAGAAGGTGATGGCAATCCCATGCTCCTGAAATAAATCAGTTGCGTTTCTCATTCTTGACCAATCCACGCCTTCTGGGCAAGAAACGGTATTCTTCAGCCAAAATTCAATGGTATCAGGCAGCTCTGCCGGATACTCCTGGTCATTATGCATCAATTGCTTCAATAAATTGTTTACGGAGCCAACCTGACTGTTCTTGAACAATTCTGCGATTATTCGGTCCAGAACTGGATCGCCTTCCATCCGTAACTTTTCCAAAGACTCGTCTGTATATAACATTCATTTCCCCCTCATTACTAACCGTTGGTAGATTAAAAGACTTGAAACATTTTACATATATATTCCTATTAGAATACTAATATGAAAAGTGCCTGACACCAATAGGTGATGAGTTCATTTTTAATGTAAGTTTATGAGAAACCCATCTAATTTTGTTAAAAGATGGGTTATTTCCTGCGAAATTAATAAATGCTTTTCGACATTCTTCTTGTCTGCTTTGCTGCTGAAATTCATATACATCAGTACTTGTAGAAGTTTTAACCAAACGTTTGAATAGTATAGCCTATACGTTATTTAGTCGAAAGAGTGTCGGTTGGTGAGGGTAAATTCCAATGCCTGTTACGCCCAGAGAAAGACAAAATACAACTCAATACCTTTCTTGTTAGAGATGCTAGATAAAGGCAACAATACAAGGTACAATATATAATGTAATTGGTTATATAGATAAAAGGGGAGTGTGTATGGTTACAAGAAAAGATGTGGCTCTGAAGGCAGGAGTTTCACCATCAACAGTGTCACGTGTCATCAATAATAATGGGTATGTTGCTATGGAAGTAAGAAAACGAATAGAAGCAGCCATTGCCGAATTGAACTACATACCGAACCGGGCAGCACAGAATTTACGGATGAAATCCTATAAACAAATTGCTTGTATCTCCCCCTCTATTAATAACTCCTTTTTTGCAGAAATGTTTATGGGGATAGAGGAAATGGCAATTGAGGTCGGATATTCATTATCTTTATATAATATTACAAAGAAAAAACCCGATTTTTTAAAGCAAGTTGTAGAAGGCCCTTATGATGGTTTGATTCTGCTAGCCTCACATGAATTAATTATGATTAAAGATATTCTCGAAAATATAAAAAAAATGCCACTGTCTATCTACTGGGATCGAATTGATAAACTAAACATTCCGCTTAAGGCAGAAATTCCTCATGTATATGTTGATTTAAAGAAAGTAATGAGGCAATCTGTAAACCATTTGATAACAAATGGACATAAGGAAATTCTTTTTTTAGGCCATTATTATCAAAAAGAAAAAAGCAGCAATCCAAGATACAAGGGCTATGAAATGGCTATGAAGGAACATAACTTAGAGATTAAGGAATATTATCGAATATTCGTTGAAATGTATGAAGATAAATTGACGACAGGGTATGAAGCGATTAAGATGTTATTGGATAAGGGGCGATATTTTACTGCTGTTGCTGCATCGAACGATTTGTTAGCTGCTGGGGCAATACGAGCGATTATTGAAAGCGGGAAGAAGGTTCCTGAGGATATTTCAGTCATTGGTGTGGATAATATTGAGTTAGCTAAAATTGTGACGCCCACGTTGACTACGATGAATATTCCAAAAAGGGAAATTGGCAAAATGCTCGTACAGCAGTTGATGGATCAAATTCAAAACGAAAATACAATTGAGAAAAGTGTTGAAGTTGAAGTAATGTTAAAAGAAAGAGAATCAGTGAAAAAATTAATGATTTAGTAATTTTGGATTGACAACGATTACAATTTAATTTATTTTAATAGCATAGCAGAATTTTTTAAATAATGTGGTTACGTGGCCATATTATTTTTTCTGTAATATGGTTACGTGGCCATATTTTTTTCTGAAGAGTGGTCACGTGACCATAGACTTTTAAAAAAAGGAGCGATAAAAATGAAAAGGTTCTCAGTATTATTGTCAGTATTATTGGTTTTATCAGTTTTCTTGACAGCCTGTAGCAGTGGAAAAGATGAGAAGGCTAGTTCTACTGATGGTAAGGTTACCATTACTGTGGCATCCTGGAATGCCGCTGCAGATGCTTTAACAGAACAAATTGAGGGATTTAACTCAAAGTACCCAGATATAAAAGTGGAAGTGCTACATACAGATACTGGATATTCTAAAGTTACCCCAGCTTTAGCAGCAGGAACAGGAGCTCCGGATATTATTCAAACACAAGCAAGGGATTTTCCGGCATTTCTTCAGAAGTTTCCTGATCAATTTGAGGATTTAACAGACGAAACGGAAAAATATAAAGATGATTTTATTGAGTCTTCTTGGAAAAGCGTTACACAAAATCAAAAAATATATGCCATGCCATGGGATGTAGGTCCAACGGCTTTATATTATCGAATTGATTTATTTGAAAAAGCAGGAATTGATGTTGAATCGATCAAAACATGGAGCGATTATATTGAAGCGGGTAAGAAATTAAAAGAAACATTCCCTGACACAGCGATGACCCTCTATACCGATGATTTTAATCTTTATGAAATCTTCTTAAACCAATTGGGTGGTTCTTATGTGAAAGATGGAAAAATTAATGTGAATTCACCGGAATCAGAAAAAGCACTTTTACT
This sequence comes from Neobacillus sp. KR4-4, assembly GCF_042136325.1. Taxonomy (NCBI): domain Bacteria; kingdom Bacillati; phylum Bacillota; class Bacilli; order Caryophanales; family Bacillaceae; genus Neobacillus; species Neobacillus sp. KR4-4. The sequence continues at coordinate 103,555 of NZ_JBHHJU010000018.1, read as the reverse complement.
TCAAAAGAAAATGAAGGATGAGGGCATTGCCATTAATGTTCACGACGGAAATGGACGAATTCCAGCTTTAACGAACGATAAAGCTGCTAGTGTTATTTTACCTGTATGGTATGCGGGCACGTTAAGCCATTCTGTTGAAAAACAAGCTGGTAAATGGGGCATCGTTCCGATACCTGCTTTTGAGGAGGGTGGAAATACACAAGCCAATTTAGGCGGCTCTGTCTTAGCCGTGTCAAAACAGTCTAAAAATGCGGATGCAGCATTTAAATTTATTGAATATGTGTTAACTACAGATGAAGGTCAAAAGATTATGCTAAAATACGGACTTTTCCCTTCCTATACTCCTTTCTATAAAAATGAAGCATTTAATACAAAAGATGAGTATTTTGGTATGGAATTATATCCCTTCTTTGCGAAACAAACTACAACCATTAGAGATATGGAGTATGGTCCGATTATGTTAGATGCAACGAAACCGCTTAAAGATATGATTGACGGTGTGTTAGCAGGAAATAATGCCAAGAAAATGATGGGAACTGCTGCAGAATCTATTTCAAAATCTACTAAGCTTAAAGTAAATCATTAAAAAAACTAATAAAGTAGGTGTTTGCTAGTTAAACACCTACTCCTAATTTAGGAGGTGCCAAAATGAGGGAAACAGCTGTTGGAAAAATGACAAACCCTTCTGTTGCTAGTAAGAAAAAATGGAATCCAAAAACATTAACTCCCTACCTATTTCTATCGCCGTTTTTCATCGTGTTTGCCATTTTCATGGTGTATCCCATTTTTGAATCATTGTATTTATCCTTCACTTCAGCTCAAGGAAACCGTGCAGAATGGGTTGGGTTGGAAAACTTTAAAAACATTATAACGGACGGATTATTTTGGAAATCCTTATCCAACGTTTTTATCATTTTAATTGTTCAAGTGCCAATCATGCTTATTATAGGGACATTATTAGCTGTCCTATTAAACTCTAAATTTATTAAGGGAAAGGCCATCCTTCGATTATTTATCTTTTTACCGGTATTAATTGATTTAGTCACTTATTCTATTGTCTTTACCCTTATTTTTAATGAGCAATACGGAATGATGAATTACGTTTTAGGTCTCATTCATATTGACCCTATTCATTGGTTTAGTGACCCGTTCTGGTCGAAAGTGTTAATTATTATTGCGGTGACATGGAGATGGACCGGTTATAATACGATTATTTTGTTGGCAGGAATCACAACGATTGATAACTCGTTGTATGAATCCGCTGAAGTGGATGGGGCTAACAAGTTCACCCAATTCTTTAAGATCACCATTCCCATGTTAAAACCAATCCTGTTGTTTTGTGGAATTCTTTCTACCATCGGGACGATTCAATTATTTACGGAGCCTTCCTTATTAACCGCGGGCGGACCAAACAATGCTACCAATACACCTATTATGTACCTTTACCAATTTGGATTTCAAAGCTTCCAATTTGGGTATGCATCAGCCGCGGCGTACATCATTACCATTATTGTTGGTATTATTAGTTTCTTCCAAATCAAAGTTTCAAAAGGAGGAGAGATTTAATGAAAGGATCATCCTACTTAACAAAATCAGCAGGATATCTATTTTTAATTCTGGTTAGTATTGCTTCAGTGTACCCATTTTATTGGATGTTTGTGGGTTCCACTCTATCTGATAGTGACATTTTTCAAAGTCCTCCCAAGTTATTACCGAGTGGGGAGTTTTTTAATAACATAACAGGACTCTCGGCTTCTGCTCCTATTTGGCAGGCATTGGGTAATAGTTTACTCATCTCCACCATCTTTACGATTGCTACATTATATTTGTGTGCGATTGCAGGATATGCCTTCGCTAAATATGAGTTTAAAGGGAAAAATATCATGTTCGTTATTGTATTAATTACGATGATGCTGCCACACCAAGTGACATTAATTCCTTTGTTCAAAATGATCATCGGGTTCGGCTGGCAAGATCAACCCCAGTCAGTCATTTTACCGGCGCTCGCGAACGCCTTTGGGGTCTTTTTTATGAGGCAAAATATGATGAGTATTCCGACTGAAATGATAGAAGCGGCGAGAATTGATGGGGCTAGTGAAATGTCCATTTTTCATAAAATTATCTTGCCTACATCTTTACCGCCATTAGCTGCTTTGGGTATATTGAGCTTTATCCAACAATGGGGCAATTATTTGTGGCCGCTCATTATTTTACAGGATCGTGAGAGTACAACGTTACCTGTTCTATTATCTCAGTTAGTGGCACCAGGCCAGGTCGTCTATTATGGCCAAGTATTAGCGGGAACAGTTATCAGCATTGTTCCGGTATTAATCTTATTCCTGTTATTGCAAAAGTATTTTATCAGCGGCATATATGGCGGATCTGTTAAAGGATAATATCGAGAGGAGAATAAGGATGCGTTTACAACATGATTGGGAAAACTTGAATGTGTTACATAAGAATCGACTGCCAGCCAGGTCAACCTTTTTTAGCTATAAGAGTAAACAAGAAGCCCTTACGTATGAACGAGGGGACTCACAGGGTTTCTTATTGCTCAATGGAAATTGGAAATTTCATTACGCGAACTCACCGATGGAATCGCCGAGTAATTTTTACAAGGAGGATTACTCTACTGATCATTGGGCGGATATTACCGTTCCATCTCATTGGCAATTAAATGGGTACGGAAAACCGCACTATACAAACGTCCAGTATCCTTTTCCAGTAGAACCTCCGTATATTCCATCAGAGAATCCAACGGGGTCTTACAGCCGCACCTTTTATGTCGCGAAGGAAGCCTTACAAGGGAAGGTTCATCTTATGTTTGAGGGTGTTGATAGCTCTTTCCATGTTTGGGTGAATGGATATTTCACAGGATATAGTCAAGGCAGCCGACTTCAATCAGAGTTTGATATTACCCATTTTGTAAGAGAAGGCGAGAACCGGATCTCCGTACGTGTCTATCAATGGGCCGAATCCTCTTATATTGAAGATCAAGATATGTGGTGGTTAAGCGGAATTTTTAGGGATGTTTATATTTTCTCAAAACCGGATGTGCATATCCGCGATCTGTTTTTGAATGGTACTTTAGAACCTGGCTATCAAGATGGCCGACTTAATTTTGAGATCGCTTTATCAGGAGCGTATCAAGATCATTCAGTGGAAATAGAAATCCAACAGGAGGGCACTGTTGTCGCTTTACACAAACAAGGTGCAGCGGATGAAACGGTGACAGGTTCGATCCATTTGGATCAAGTGAAATCATGGAATGCTGAAACTCCCTTCTTATATGATGTGGTGGTTACTCTATTAAATCCTGAGGGGGAAGTGGTAGAGGTTATTCCACATAAATGCGGATTTAGGACGGTTGAGATTAAAGGCGGTCAATTACTCGTAAATGGTGTAGCTATTATGTTTAAAGGTGTAAATCGACATGACGCCCATCCTGATTACGGAAGGGCTGTCCCATTACGTTCCATGATTGAGGATTTAGTTTTAATGAAACAGCATAACATTAATGCCATCCGGACCGCGCATTATCCAAACGACCCGAGGTTCTATGATCTTTGTGATCAATTTGGCTTTTATGTGATTGATGAAGCTGATCTTGAGTGTCATGGGTTGACCAGGATTGGGCAGCCACATGTATTAAGTAATGATCCAGCATGGGAACATGCCTATTTAGATCGAATGGAAAGATTGGTAGAAAGAGATAAAAATCATCCTTCCGTCATTATGTGGTCATTAGGGAATGAGTCCGGTTTTGGACAAAATCATGTTTCGATGTATGAATGGGCAAAAAGAAGAGACCCTTCAAGACTTGTCCACTATGAAGGGGAGACGAGAGAAATTTTGTTGGAGGATCACTTTATCCCAACGAAGGATCCAGTAGCAACGGATGTTCATACGTCCATGTACACGCCAATTGAAAAATTAAAGGTAATTGGGGGATTAACCTACTTAAACAAGCCTCATATTTTATGCGAATATGCTCATGCAATGGGCAATGGGCCAGGTGGTTTCAAAGAATATTGGGAGACCTTTTATGCCTATGATCGATTACAGGGCGGTTTTGTATGGGAATGGGTTGACCACGGCTTACGCCAATTCACAGAAGAGGGTAAGGAATATTTTGCATACGGCGGTGATTTTGGGGAGACACCACATGATGGAAACTTTGTGATCGATGGATTGGTTCGACCGGATCGTGAGCCATCCCCAGCCTTAGCTGAATTTAAAAAGGTGATTGAACCAGTTGTCACATCCCATTTTAATGATAAAGAAAACACCATTCTTGTCCAAAATCGATTTGACTTTTCCGATTTATCAACGTTACAGTGTGAGTGGTTTATTGAAGCTGACGGGCAAATCCTTGCAGGTGGAATGGTCGATGTTCCAGCCATTCCTGCAAACACAGCTAAGGTGGTTGATTTACCAATTCATCTACCGACAGTGGTGAAGGTAAATACAGATTATTGGTTAAATCTCGTTTGGAAGACGAAAGAAAAGACACGATGGGCTGATTCAGGTCATACGGTTGCGTGGTCACAATATGAACTCCCAATCTCTCGTTTTGCTCAGATTGAATCACAATATTTAGGCCAATTAACGGTTCAAGATAAAGCTTCCACCACGAAAATAGCCGGACCTGCCTTTGAATTGACCTTTAATAAACAAAATGGCCGAATAGAAGATTTTTGTTTTGATGGTCAACTTGTGATGTCGAAGGGACCCATGTTACATTTCTGGAGAGCACCAATCGATAATGACTTGTTGGGTTCTGAAGAATTTAACGCAAGCTCGGTTACCAAACGATGGAAGGAATTTGGCGTACATGCCATTCAGCATCGAGTAATTGGAACGGACGTCACCATCAGTGAAGATCTCCAGTCTGTTGTCATTCAGAGTGAAGCCAAACTGGCACCACCGGTTCTTGCGTGGGGATTCCATGTGGCCTATCTCTATACCATTCATGCGAATGGAAGAATTGTAGTGGAGATCAAGGGTGTGAAAACTGGCGAGGCACCTCAGTATCTGCCGCGAATTGGCGTGGAGATGGTGGTAGAAGATACCTACGATTACGTGCAGTGGTATGGACTAGGGCCCAATGAAGCCTATAGTGATAGCAGGCAGGCGTCGAAGATGAGCATTTGGTCATCAACCGTTGATAATTTGCATACGCCGTATGTGTTCCCGCAGGAAAACGGGAACCGCCATCAAACAAAATGGGCAAGTTTTACAGAAGAGAGTGGAAAAGGATTGTTCATCAGTGGCTCCACTTTTGATTTCACGGCAAGCTATTATACGGTTGAACAGTTGGAGGCCGCTAAACATACATGTGACCTATTTAAAATGCCGTATATCACCTTACATGTTGATAAACAGCAATATGGTCTGGGCTCAGCCAGCTGTGGTCAAGAAGTGCAGGAACAGTATCGCTTGGAAAACGAAAACTTTGAATTTACATTTTCAATGCTGCCATATGATGAAAATGCCTATTCACCAATTGCTTTAAGTAAAAAGTTTATTAGTGTAACAGAAAAAGCGAAGAATGTATGTAAGAGTGAAATAATTTAATAGAATGTATCCCCTTCATCATGTGGAGGGGATATATTTTTCTGGTAAAATTTAAGTACCCCTATTTTATAAAGAAAATAAATTGACAAATTGAGGAATTTTATTAAACTAAAGGTAGTTTGTTTATCCTCAAATTCTTCACTAAAAATTCATTTAATATTAGCTGCTCCGCAAGTCTTTATTTGTCTTTACTTTCTTCAATGGAAGCCACATTAACCTCTTTTTTTCACTCACATTAACAATCAATAACGTTTATGAATCTGTCCGAAGTTCCAATCAATATAGGCATCGAATATGTATGCAAAGTTTGATAATAGAAGAAATGGAGGGAAAGACCGGGTTCCCAATTAATTAAGGTTTGTCCACTAAATTTTTGTTTAAATGATGATTGGCCATTGTATAAAAAGGTTGCAATAAAAGATGATGAGGAGAGGGATACAATGGGATTTGAAGAAGAATATCAGGCCTTTTTAAATGCTCATTTACAGGTACGAACCGGTGAAAGGCTGCGACGCTTACAGGAAGGTCATAACCAGGCTGAAAGATTGTTTTTGAAACAAGTGTGGTGGCCTTTATTTTACCATTTTCGGTATCTTCATCCTGAGTATGAAGTTGATGATTTCAAGGATGGCAAAAGGTATTTGGATTTTGCCTATATTCGTCCCGCCATCCGGATTTGTTTTGAGGTCGACGGGTATGGCCCTCACCTAAAGAACATTAGCAGATGGCAATTTTCCGACAGCCTGGAACGTCAAAACCAGTTGGTGATTGATGGATGGACCGTGATTCGCTTTTCTTATGACCAAGTTAAAGAAAAGCCTCGTCAATGCCAACAGATTGTTCAACAAGTGATTGGCCAATGGCTGGGGGATGAACTGGATCAGACATCTCTTTCCTTTGTCGAAAAGGAAGTGCTCCGGTTAACGATTCGAAAAGGAGAAGCCATATCCCCTAAAGAAGTCGAAGCGTATTTGAGGCTAAGTGACAAGACGGTAAGGAAGGTATTTTCTCAACTAGTCTACAAAAATATGTTGATTCCCGCATCCGGGGTTAAGAGGATCCGCACTTATCAGTTGGGGGATCAGGTTAAGCATCCGATCAGATAATTAGGCGGAAAAATTCCGCTTATTTAGAAATTATCATTGAAAATAACCAAAATAGCCGAAGAAATTCCGCCTATTTACTCGAAAGACGTGAAAATGGGGGATTTTGAATTGCATAAGCGGAAAAACTTCTCTTATTTACCCCGAAACGAGCTCCATTCTGCATTTAACCGGAAAAACTCCGCTTATTTTACTTTCGCTGATTAAGGACAATAGACATCTTATATAAATGAAAGTGAGACGGGATGGGTTTTGAATATGTAACTAAAAGTGCCTGACACCCTTGGGGGTGTCAGGCACCGTTCCTAAAATCCTATCCACTAGTTGTACAAAGCAAGACTTGCGATTGATCTCTATAAGAACCGTCCCTTGGCAGCCTCGCTACTTACCATATGGACGGTATTCGACCTCGATTTTATCTTTTTCATGGTAGGGTGCCAGCATAAAGGCCGCTTTAAGGAGGGTATCTCCCTTATTAATTAAATAGTGGACCTTTTTTGGCTCCACATGGATAAAATCTCCTTGTTTACATTGGAAAATCTCCTCGTCAATATGAATTTCCAGTTCGCCTTCTAAAATAAAGAAATTTTCTTCCATGAAGTTATGATAATGGGCTGTAAAATCCTGTCCTGGCTGCAGGACAACGATACCAAAGTTCATTCGGGGTCCTTTTTGCAGGTACTTAGGACCGCTGTCACCAAATCGGTATTCTCGCTCATTCTCGTTAATAACAGTCATTCTGTTTCACTCCTTTGGATGTTTATAGTCCTGGGGCAATCCACATATGGTTGGTGTGTCCTTGATCTGCCAGCTCTAGTTGTACCTTGTACACAGCTTCCCACTTTTTATATACCACTTCATAAATGAAGTGATTCGAATTGTTTGGTTCAAAGGTTTTTTCGAACTTAACCACTTGAGTAATGGCTTCATTAAAGCTTTCAAAAATGCCCGCTCCTACACCAGCACAAATGGCCGCACCCAGAGCTGTCGATTCCTTTACCACTGGAACTTTTACCTTTATATTCAGAACATCGGCAACAATTTGGCACCATAGATCACTTTTTGAAGCCCCGCCTCCAAACACAATCGTTTCCGGTGCTTTGTTTGTTATTTTGGAAATGATGTCAATATTGCCCTTTGTGACAAAAGCGGCATTTTCCATAATGGCCCGGTAAAACGTTGCTTTATTATAGGAACTATCAAACTTGAAATCTATGAAACTTGGTGCCGCATGTTTCCATGAAAAGTAGTTCATTTTATCGGAAAACGTACAAATCATTCCATTGCAGCCTGCCGGTACTTGTTGTGCTCTTTTCTCCATTTGGGCATAAATGCTTTCCCCGTTTTCCTTCTGAAGAAAGGCTTCAAGCTCACAAAACGTATCCCTGAACCATCTCATGATCAGTCCAGGAAAGAAGGCGATGGCTTCATATTGCCAAGTATTTGGGATGGCATGGCAATTCACTCTTACTTTACAATCATCATTGATTTCTACTTGATTGGTTGTATATTCATATTGCCAAAAGCTCCCGCCTAAAACAGCTGCATCCCCTTCATTGATGACCCCCATGCCAATGCAGCCTAATTGGGCATCGCCGCCTCCTGCCACCACGACCGTCTGCGTGCTTAATCCAGTAAGGGCGGAAAATTCCTCGGTAACCTGGCTAATAATGGATCCGCTTTCATTTACAATCGGAAAAATATCCCCACTAAGACCTACCTTCTTCGCAATGCTTGGATCCCAAACTCTTTTCTTAATATCAAAAAGTCCAGTGGTGCAGCCATTAGAAGGTTCAACAGAGATCACCCCGGTCATACGATAGGTAATCCAGTCGTTCAGCATGGTAACGTATCGAACCTTTTGATAGGTTTCAGGGAGATGATTTTTTACCCAAAGGATTCTGGGGATTGCGCCTAATGAAAAGGTCTGTCCGGAAATCTGATGAATGTCTGATTCAAGTGTGTCACTTATTTTACAAAGGTAAGCCACTTCCTCGTTGGATCTTGAATCTACGTTGGCACAGGCCCATAATTCCTTCCCGGTTTCATCGTATAGGATAATGGCTTCACGCATACTTGTGGTGGAAATCGCCACAATGTTTTCGGGGTTAACCTTACTCTTTGCCAAGATTTCCTTTATTAATTGGATGATCATGTCTATATTTTTCTCGATAGCAAAGTCCATGGACCCTGGATACCGCTTATCTTCATGGTGGGTCCATTCTGATTGGGCAACAAATTGTTCATGGCCTAGTGTATTAAATAAAATGACTCTGACACTGCCGGTTCCGGCATCAACCGCCATTAAGTACTTTTCCATGTTATCGCTCTTCCTTTCTATCATAGTCGGGATTCATGATCAGGAGCATTTCATTCAATGAGACTTTTAGCCACCACTTCATCTGTTATTAATACATTGATATAGCCCCCTTTTAGGGCGCCGATAATCGCCTCCGTTTTTTCCGTTCCTCCTGCCACGGCCACCACATGGTTCAGTGATTTTAATAAATGGATATCGGTACTAACTAGCTGCTTATGCAAGGGAAGATCTAGAACCTGGCCATTTCGATCATAAAATTGGCTTAATAAATCTCCTGCAGCCCCCAATGATTTATAGATTTCCATTTCATGCGTGCTCAAATATCCTTCCTTTACAAGGGTGGCCCGTTCGTTAACTGCTCCAATGCCGATGATGGTAATTGTAGAATAAGGGATCATTTCAAAGATTTTCTTGATTGGTTTTTCATTAATTAACTGTTCGGCGAGGTGCTCTGTAGATGTTAATAATGGGGCTGGCATAATGTAATGGGTGTAATTGGGATTGGTGTAATAATCGGATGATGAATCGATCGCTGTGGGAATGTAGAATTTGACGCCCCCGGATAGCGAGACGAAGGTGACTTTATATTTCGTTGAGATGTTTAAATGTCCCAAGGTTCCTGAAACGGCTTGCCCATACCCAACATTAATCATGGTGTCGCTGGTAATTCGGTCTTGGATATAGTGGGCGGCGGCTTTTGTCAGACTATCTAACGGATTTTCGGTAGAGGCGGGAACGATATAAATATCTTGTAATTGATATTTCTGCTTGATTTGATTCTGCAAATCGATGTTAGCCAATTTTTCTAGGTTAATTTTAAATTGGATAATGTTATTGGCTTTCGCGATCTCTAGGTATTTAATCACTTTCATTCTTGATAGATTTAAAGACTCGGCGATCTCATTTTGCGTCATTCCTTCAATGTAATATTTCCATGCGATTTTTATGATCAGGCTATTTTCATATAACATGTTCTTCACTCTTTACAGTTTATTTTTGAAACAAAAGTTTTATGTTAAAACAATTGTGATACTTTTGCATGACGGTAGAACAAAAGTAGCAGCCCAATCTCTTATCGTTATAAGTCAATCATCCTTCTCTATTGTCATAAGCATGTAATGAATAGTATGCCTAGTTCATATAATCTACGAGGGAATCATTCATTAGGTGTTAAGGCTTGTTTTTTAAATTTGCAATATCAAAGATCTATAGAAGGGTTACTAGCAATAATATGTTTATTCGTTAATAAAATGTATGAATCCGTAATAGATTTATTAGTAAGCGGTTACAAAAATAGTCTAAGGGAGGGGGTTAGGATGAAAGCGCCGAGGAACTTAGTGAGATTGGAGAATATTCGGAAGGCCTTTAACCGAAACATCGTTTTGGAGGGTGTTTCATTAGAACTGAATGAGTCAGAAGTAATAGCGATCATCGGCGGTAATGGAGCAGGGAAGAGTACCTTAATGAAAATCCTCACAGGGATCTACAAGGCGGATGACGGGGTTATTGAGATTGCTGGTGAAACGGCGGATCATCTCAATCCTTCTTCGGCACATGAAAGAGGCATTTATTTAGTACCACAGGAACCTTTGCTATTCCCCAATATGACGGTGGAACAAAACCTCACGATTGGATTTAGTAATGATAAACATAAAGTCAGAGAAGAAGCGGCAAAGCTCATTAAAGAGTTAGGCTGGAATCTTGATTTGAACCGGTTAGCGGTTACATTAAGTATCGCTGAACAACAACAGCTTGAGATCATAAAGGGACTTTTAAGAAAGTCAAAAGTGTTGATTCTGGATGAACCCACCTCTACCTTAACGTTTTCAGAAACAGAGTCATTATTCAAAGTGATTAAACAGTTGAAAAATGCTGGGGTTGGAATCTTCTATATTACCCACCGTCTTGATGAAGTCTTTCAGATTTCCACCCATGCCGTCCTATTACGGGACGGAAGGGTAACGCTTCAAGGGAAAATTGAGGAGTTCACGAAAGACCTGTTGATTCAAGGGCTGCTCCCAGTTGGAAATAATAAAAATCATTACGAAGATCCATTCAAAAGGCGAGGGGCTGCTCGCGAGGGAGAAGAACCGATCCTTAAAGTGGAAAACATCGTTGGCGATGGATTTAAGAATATTAGTTTTGAAGTTTATAAGGGAGAGGTTGTCGGTCTGGCTGGGCTTGTCGGTGCCGGAAGAACAGAGATTGCGGAAGCGATTTATGGCATTCATCCGATTGAGAGCGGAAAAGTCTATCTGGCTGGAAAGGACATTACCAAGTTATCCGTAAATGAAACGGTGGACAGTGGGTTGGCTTATATTCCGGAAGATCGCTTTTTAAACGGTATTTTTTCGATCACCTCCGTGAGAAATAATATCACCTCTCAACTGATTAAACGACACGGTTTTTTTACCAAGAAAAAGGTAGAAGAACAAGTGGCCGGTCAGTATATTGATCGATTATGGATTAAGGTGAATTCTGGGGAGGATGAAATAAAATCTCTTTCAGGCGGTAATCAACAGAAGGCTGTGATTGCAAGGGCGTTATCCATGAACCCTAAATTAATTATTATGGATGAACCAACAAGGGGAATTGATGCGGCAGCAAGGGGTGACATCTACTCCATTCTGTCAGAATTAAAAAGCCAGGGATTTTCCATTCTCCTCATTTCCTCTGATTTAGAAGAAATCGAAAGAATGAGCGACCGCATCTATGCTGTCTATCAGGGGACCTGCGATGTTTGCCTACAAGCAGACCAAATCAATGCGGTCAATGTGATGAAGGCAGCTTTTGGAACATTTAAAGGAAGTGATCAGACACATGCCTAGGGTCAGAAACATATTCAAACAACGGGAATTTAGAACGTTCCTATTTCTAGTCCTTCTATTTATGATTGTGGGCGTTATCAACTCTGACTATTTATCCTTACAAAATATCGATCGATCCTTGAAAAGCAGCTTGCTTTATATTGTTCTTGCCGTTGGTATGACCTTTGTTCTATTAACCGGGAATTTGGATATTTCCGTAGGCGGAACGCTGGGATTAAGTGCAGCTGTGTGCGGAACGATTCTTCGCGATGGAGGAACTATCCTTCTAGCTGTGATCGCTGCCATACTTATTGGGGCTATCGTTGGACTCATTAATGGATTTGGCGTGATCAAGTTAAAAATTTCTTCGTTTATTATGACGATAGCAATCCTTTCCATTACGAGAGTGATTCAAGTTATTTATACGGACGGAAAATGGGTAGAGAATATACCTGCAAACTTTAAAGAGCTTTCGAATATAGACATCTTTGGAATTAATTTATTATCCTTCCTCGTTATTGCGGGGGTCATATTCGTTCAGTTATATCTATCTAGAAGCAGTAGAGGAAGATATTACAACGCGATTGGTGATAACAAAGATGGAGCCATTTCCTTAGGGATTCCTGTGAATCGATATATTGCCTATTCCTTTGTCATTTCTGGCATCTGTGCTTCTTTAGCTGGATTAATCTTTGTTAGTCAGATTGGCTTTGTCTCCACCAATGCTGGAGCAGGAATCGAGTTGACGGTGATCGCCGCTTGCGTTCTTGGAGGGGTGTCATTGATCGGCGGGATTGGGACGGTTGTTGGAGCGGCCTTGGGTGCGATTATTTTAACGTCCATCAACTCTGCTCTAGTTTATATGAAAGTGCCGGCCTTTTGGAATGATACGATATCTGGTTCTCTATTAATCATCATTGTCGTGATTGATGCCCTGCTTGCGTTTCATGCGAATAAAAAGGCAAAGAAAGTAAGATTAAATGCGAGGGTTCTGTAAAAGGAGGTGCAGAAATTTTCATGTTAACTAAAATCCCGAAATGGAACCTTACCTTATTCGTCTTAATTATTACTGAAATCATCGTTTTTGGAATGATTAATCCAAGATTCTGGAATGTCACCATCTTGTTAAATAGCTTTAACGATTTTATTGCGATTGCCATGATTGGCTTTTTTGTCACACTGGTGGTGATTACAGGTGGAATAGACATTTCAGGCGTTTCCATTATTGGATTAACCTCTGTTGTCACGGGGCTTTTGTCGCAAGTGGCAGGGGTCAATATCTGGGTTTCTATCCTTTGTGCAATTTTGATTGGCGGGGTATGCGGTCTTCTTAATGGAGTTCTTATTGCGTATGGAAGAGTTCAAGCGATGGTCATCACCCTTGGCGCCATGCTTTTATATAGCGGGATCGCCATTGTACTGGTGGGATTGTCTGGAGTCAGTACCTATGAAGGGATTTCGGGATTTCCTGAGAGTTTTAGCAGCATTGCCAATGGAGAGGTACTGGGAATCCCTCATGCTGTGCTTCTTTTTATCATCATGTTTCTCATTGCTTATATTCTCCTGCACCGCACAAGGTATGGCAGATATATATACTTGACAGGCATTAACCAAAACACCGCTGATTACTCCGGAATCCATACGAAAAGAATCATTGCTAGTACCTATGTTCTATCAGGGTTAAGTGCTGGGATTGCAGGGGTTGTATTAACTTCCTATTTAGGCAGTGCCAGAGCTGATTATGGTGCAGAGTATCTAATGCCCATTCTCACCGTTGTTGTGTTAGGAGGGACATTCATTACAGGAGGTAAAGGGGGTGTTGTCGGGACAGCCTTAGCTAGCATTATATTAGGATTTATGCAGATAGGATTGCAAATGGCCGGGGTTTCTACCCAATATATAGGATTAGCTACTGGGGTTCTTCTTATCGTATCTGTCGCATTCTTGGGCATAAATCCAGATTTCAGATTGAACATGAAGAGGATCTTAACACAAAAACAACATATTGGGGGTTAGGGACAGTGAGAAAAATAAAGTCTATTAAAATAGTAAGTTTGATGGCGATTCTGACATTATTATTAGCTGCCTGCGGTTCCAATGACAATGCTTCCGGAGACGGGGGTAAAAAGAAAGATTCGAAAGATATTCAGGTGGTGTTTATTCCAAAAATGACAGGGAATGCCTTCTTTGAGTCTGGAAACGATGGGGCCCAAGAAATGGCCAAGAAGGTTGGTTTTAAAGTGAAGTACGATGGTGCGCCTGAAGGTACGGTGGCGAATCAAGTACAAATTATTAATAGTGCCGTCAATAGCGGTGCGGATGCGATTGCCATTTCTTCTGTCTCTTCTGATGGTTTGAATCAAGCTTTGAAAAAAGCATTAGATGCCGGCATTAAGGTGGTCACATGGGACTCAGATGTGGATCCTAAATATCGTTCTGTTTATGTAGACCAAGGTACACCGGATATCCTAGGAAAAATGCTTGTTGACATGGCTGCCCAGCAAATGGATAAACCTGATGAGGCGAAGAAAATTGCCTGGTTCTATTCCAGCCCGACCGTTCCAGACCAAAACTCATGGGTGAAAGCCGCAAACCAATATATTAAAGAAAAATATCCTAAATGGGAATTGGTTACGACTCAGTTTGGTGATGCCAATGAACAAAAATCCTTACAAGTGGGAGAAAGTATTTTAAGTTCTTATCCTGATATTGATGCGGTCATTTGCCCGGATTCCACCGCCCTTCCGGCCATGGCACAAGCGGCTGAAAATAAAGGGCTAAAAGCGGATGATGTCATTATTACAGGATTTGCTTCTCCAAATTCGATGAGGCAGTTTATTGAGAATGGAACGATTACTAATCATGGGTTGTGGGATGTAAAAGATCAAGGTGCTCTTGCTGTGTATGTGGCTTATTGGCTGGCTCAAGGGAAGGATTTAAAGGTTGGGGACTCTTTGGATGTTCCTGATATGGGTTCCGTAAAAGTAGAGCCAAACACCATCCAGGGCTACGATTATACGGCAGATGATTCCGGTATTATCGTGCTGCCGGAACGGATTGTATTTACAAAAGACAATACGAAAAACTACGATTTTTAATAGTAAAATAGAGTATTTGTTATAAAGGAGTTGGAGAAATGGCTGATACACAAGGCAACAGAAACGCAAAGGATTTTTCTGAGAATATACCGTTCGCGAACAATGGGAATTACCATGTAAAAGGGGCAAACCACCTTGATTGGGGAATGAAGGATCGGTTATCGAGAATCTTTAACCCGGACACAGGAAAAACGGTCATGTTAGCGTTTGACCATGGCTATTTCATGGGGCCAACTTCTGGGTTAGAGAGATTAGATTTGCTGATTCCTAGATTGGCAGATTATGCGGATTGTTTGATGGGGACGAGAGGGGCCATCCGCAGCAGTGTCCCGCCGACCTTTAATAAAGCGATCGCCTTACGAGCTTCCTCTGGTTCCAGTGTGCTCCAAGATGACCTGAGTCATGAATCCATGGTCGTTGATATAGAAGATGCGATTAAGATGAATGCCAGTGCGATCGCGATTCAAACCTTTATTGGCTCTGATGGGCAAAAGGAAACCATCGAAGAGTTAAACCGGGCCGTTAACCTTGGCTCAAGATACTCCATTCCAACATTAGGTGTTTGTGCGGTTGGTAAAGAAATGGAGCGCACCACGAGCTTCTTCTTGTTAGCGACAAGGATGCTGGCTGAATTTGGTGCACAAATGGTTAAAACGTATTACTGTGATGATTTTGAAAAAGTCGCCTCAGCATGCCCAGTCCCATTAGTAGTGGCAGGCGGTAAGAAATTACCAGAAAAAGATGCTCTAACTCTAGCCTATAACTCTATTCAAGGCGGAGCCGCGGGTGTTGATATGGGAAGGAATATTTTCCAATCTGAACACCCCGAAGAAATGATTCAAGCGGTGATTAAGGTCGTTCATGAAGGGTTTACCGATAAAGAAGCGTTTGAGTTTTACCAGCATCTCATAAACTAATTTAACAAGGGTCAGTCCCCCGCTGCTTTAAAGTAGTGGGGGACTGACCTTTTTTTCTATTTATCATATTACGAATCTCCGTATTGATTTCGTGCAGGTATGAGAATCAATAGGCGGAGAATTTCCGCCTATTGTAAAAAGAGGAGGCTTAAGAAGCAGATTTAAGCGGAGATATTCCGGTTAACTGCTCTTAATATGACAAAATCCAAAGATTTGGACCATATAACCGGAAAAAACTCCCTTATTCTTAAGGAAATATAGGTATTTCCCAATTTAGCCGGAAATTTTCCTTTTATTTTTCATCACTCAAGAAAAATTAGATGGTTGGCATTTGGTGTTAAGTAAATATACGTATGGAAAACCTACTCGTATCAGGGAACATCGGAATGGCTCCCCATTTTTCTTTTTTGATGTGTCATTTTGTGCATTACTTCGATCGAATACATTTCTCTATAGGGAATCAAGGTTAATAGAAAAAGGCGAGACCTAATTAATTTAGGAATCGCCTTTTTCACCATAAATGATATAAGTGTCAAACGACACTATTTTTAATAGAATTGCTGTCACTGACATCAGGATCAACTATGTTATTGGAGGAGAGATTAACAGGGGATAAGTCACCGAGTACTTCTCCAAATGCCTGATTTCGCTTATAGGAAATAAATTGGTCAATTATTTGTAACGAACCCGTATTTGCGACTGCTCCATTGTCCACGCTATTAACTTTCACGCCCAACACATTGATGACCATCGGAGAAATAAAAAACATATAAACACTCCTAGTTTTTAATGTATACCCTAAGCTTAGGACGATGGAACAAGACGTTATAGAATACTTGATTTTACGGAAGAACTATCAACCATATCATTGTCAAACACCCATGAGGTTGATAACAGAGTAGGGGATAAGTCTCCGTTTTGTTCTCCAATTCCTTGATTACGCTTATAGGAGACAAACAAGTCTAAGTGCTGACATGGCCCTAGATTCACCACTGCTCCATTGTCCATACCATTAATTTTAATACCCAGAATATTTAGTGTAGCAGGCGCAAATGTCATGGGCTCACTCCTGGAATTGGCATTTTGGACGTTGAGTCAAAGGTAGAGTTGGAATCCAGTTGATCACGGTCATCCACGAAACTTCTTGTACCAAGAAAGTTGCTTCCGTCTCCCATATTTTGGCCGAGGCCCATATTTTTTTTGTCTGAATTATGCCATTCAGCTAGTAGGTTTTGCCCGACATTGATGGCTGAGGCATTCTCAAAAGAATTTACCTTTATGATATTGATATTGATGTTGATGTAAGGAACCGGACCAGACATAAAACCCTCCTAAGCATTTTTATTTTTTTGTGACATGCTATCTTTAAACTCATTATCAATGGTTGAAGAGACGGTGAAAGCTCTAATTGTACCATCTGCAAATTGCTGGCCAATTCCTTGGTTTTTCTTTGCACTTACATTTTTGTTTTGAATCATCGTTGAATTTAATGATACTGAACTTAAATGATCAACATTATTCAGTTTTATACCTTTAATATTGATCGTCGTTGGTAAAAAGAACATAGACCAGAATCCTTTCCGTTCAACCCCCGGGATACTTAAAGCCTATGCGGGACACAGGATGATTATGTTAGGACATTACGTGTAGATACATCATTCTGTTTTTTGAATTTTTTTAGGTAATTATCCTTTTTTCATGAATGATTTGATAAATCATAAATAGGATGAATATAGGATGCACATTTATAAATGGACCAGCTTTATACTTCTGAGGAGGATCCATACATGGATATGAATAAGATGTTACAATGGATGGATTTAGCAAAGAATTATCAATCCAATGACTTTTGGAGTGGGATTTTTGAGCAGCCCTCCTTTGATGAATTTATGAAAAGTAATTTTGATTTTGGTCAGCCCGGAGAGGCAAAATCAGAACCTGTCAGGGGAAAAAATTTTCCGCCAACCGATATTTATTTGACAGACAGAGAGGTTATATTGGTCGCCGATCTGCCTGGTTATTTAAAAGAAGATATCCAGTTGTCGGTATCAGGCATCAAGGTATTAATAAAAGGAAGCAAAAAAAACCTCATCCAAGGGGAAGTGGTACAGCAAGAAAGAAATACTGGAGATTTCGAGCGGATCATCCAGCTTCCGGAACCTGTGCTGCCCAAACAAGTTAGTGCAAAGTTTAGCAATGGCTTGTTGATTGTTACTTATAAACGGCATTATTTTAACGAAGAACAGGTGCCCATCGAATAAACAATACACAGTTTCTACTAAAGGAAAATAAATCATAGTTTGCGGGGATTTACTATGCCTATTAAAAGGATATTCGGCCGAAATAATGAGGAAAATTCGATAAACAGCACCAATGATTACGATAAGCAAATTCTACGGATCAACGCACTGGAAGTCCAAATGAAAAAATTATTAGAGTTTGAAAAAGAAATTCGGCTAGCGAAGTATGGAACTGACAAACTTGTGAAAGACAAGAGATCATGGACCGAGCAGAAAAAAGTGGAGGCCAATAAGTCTGAACAGGAGTTTCACTCGAAAAGGAACGCTGAAAATAATCTGCAAGTTCAAAAAGTCAATGAGCTGTCACAAAGGATCGACCATCTGGAGAAACTGGTTCAAGAAATGATGAGGTTAAACCATCGTCCCAGGGAAAATAGGAGCTCCGGGCAAGAACAGAGTGACTCCTTCTCTATCATAAACAGGAAGGTTCGTGAGCTGGAGAAAAATTATCTAATGGTAAATGAGGTACAAGCTGGGATTCTCAAACAAATGGAAGAATTAGCAGAGAAGCTGGAAAATTGGGAGAAACCAGAAAGGGAAGAGACAGAGCAGCATCCTATTATCAATACATTGTATATTGATAAATTTTATTTAGATAAGTACGAACAAACCAATAATCTTGGCCAGATTGGCATTCATGAGTTGAGCGGGGCCCTAAATATTGGAGCGACCTATGGAAAAGATGTGGTTCCTAAACAAGTTACGGAGGAAATAAAAGAGGAAATGGAAAAAATCAAGGACGACATGGCGGAAAAGGAAAAGCCGCAAACTAGTACAGACGAAGCGGACAAGCCTCCAAAAGATGAATCATCGGATGAGGGGGAGGAAGAAGAGTACATTGAGATTGAGATTGAGTGAATGGTGAGGTCAATAGGGATCAGACCCTAAAAGGCTGAGGATTTCCGGCTAATGTAGGGGTTCTAGTTGAAACTTAAATCCATTCTGTGTTTCTTACGCAGGCGACATAAGTACCAGTTATTACACTAGTAAATGCTTTAGATGCGGTAAGCTAAGTAGAAATCATTATTAAGCAGTTGGGGGGGCTGACCCCCGCACATGGGATGGGATGATTATTTATCTGATGCAATATAGGAGAGTTTCTCCATCCAGCCGTTCTCTATGTAAATTTTCGCTGCATCTTCAACAAACCCTCAAATGTTTTTTAAGGACCTGCCATAGAGCAATCCTCGTTGTAGATAACTTTCACTTTGCTTGAAAAATAAACGGAAAAATTCCGCTTAAATTGGGAAATATCCATATTTCCTTAAAAATAAAGGAACTTTTTCCGCTTATATGATCCAAATCTTTGGATTTTTTCTTATTTAGAGCAGTTAGGCGGAATATCTCCGCTTATATTGCCTTTTAAGCTTCCTCTGCAAACATTAGCCGGAAATTCTCCGCTTATGAACTCTCCTACCTACAATTAAAAACTGTGCTGTTATAAGAATGGAGCTGTCGTGAGGGCGGAAAAACCAAATATACACAATCGAAAAGTTTCCAAACATCCAAAGTCTATGGTACACATTGACTCCCCCTCCTTATAGATTATCAAAAGGTTACACGTACTGCATGCAACAGCTGAATTTATAACGTTTTTTTATCCAAGCCTAACCGAAACTCAATTTTCGTATCATTTAAATCATACTTATCCTTGAGTAATTGATGAAAAAGTACGCAAAACTTATTCTCTGCGATTCCATAAAAATAGGCGAATGGATTTTTGACATTTCTGCTGAATTTCAGCTTCCTGATGAGCTGTTTAAAGGATTGGATGGCTACATTTTGGATGTGATGGATATCAAGGTCACCTTCGTAGCTGGATGCAGCTAAATTCACTGTTCTCCAATACTCTTCGATGGTCTTTGCCTCAGGAAAAAAGCATTTTACTAATTGTACGAAAGGCTGTGGAACTCGGTCGCTCACGTAGGTATGGTCTAATTCGGACGCTTCTTCTTTACGTTCTTTTATCTTTTGATCTTTTTCAGTTTTTGAAAGATTATTAGTTTCTTTAGGGTGGTTCAAGATTTCCTCTTTAGGTAGTTCATTTGAAGGAAAACGATTGATGATATATAAGTTACTAGATTGCGAACCATTCTTCCTTTCTGTTTCATAAACAGTGAGAATACCCAATTCTTTAGCTTTTTGGATCATTCGTTTAAAGGTAGAACGCGAGATTCCATTATGGTTGTATTCTTCGTGAATCGCTTTTAAGACCGTTCCAATTTTGGCATTGCATACGCCAGGTATTTTTGCAGAAAAACGAACCAGCCGCTTCAGCCCCACTAATTCTCCTTTAGAAAAATCTTGTTTGTGGAACGTTAACCACCTCTCGATATGTGAATTCAATTCCTTCAGCGAAGTAAATTGTGAAAACTGCTCGAATCCTTCAATATTGCCTGACTTTAAACCTGCCATTTCCGAACACCCTCTGCCGCATATTTTGTGCTTTCCAATTGTCAAATCAACAATTCTAGCACTTTCACCATAGCGGTTTTAGGAGCATGAATCGAATGACTAAAATTCAAATTTGAAGCCGTTTTTGGGGTGAAACGTGTCATTTTGGGGGTCAAATGTGAAATTTGAGGCCCATTTTTGCATTTTTAGCTATTTTTCCTATCAATTTAATATATCTTTAATGCAGTGCGTTGCTTTAGTTCACCAAGAAAATCCATTATACTAAATTTAGTACCTAATATTAGGAGGAGGATAAGAGTGGAAAAAATCACACCGTTTTTAATGTTTCAAGATGGCAATGCTGAAGAAGCGATGAATTTTTATATTTCCATCTTTGAGGATTCTCGAATTACCAACATTATTCGATATGGGGCTAATGAGGCTGGACCAGAAGGCACTGTCATGCAGGCTACTTTTACTTTAAAAGGGCAGGAATTCATGTGTATTGACAGTTTTGTCAAACATCAATTCACCTTTACACCGTCTTTCTCAAGCTTTGTTACTTGTAGTAATGAAGAAGAACTTGCCAATCTTTATGAGAAACTGATGGAGGGTGGACATGCCCTCATGCCATTAAACAATTATGGATTCAGCAAAAAGTTTGGCTGGGTCAATGACCGCTTCGGAGTTTCGTGGCAACTAAATCTTCCTTAACCTCTTTTAGGGATCAGTCCCCCACTGCTTTACCGTAGTGGAGGATTGACCCTTTTTTCTGCTTTCCCGTCAGTAATTACTCGGTCAATATCCAGATAAGGCTTCCCTTTTATTGCATCATTAGAAACAATTTTGACAGATCCCTTGCGATTGTCTTTCATCCAAATACTCCCTCCAAAATTTATACTAATGTTAGGGTGTACAATCTATAGATATTAAATACTGTATGATCTGTCCGAAGATGACCGAAGTTTGGACACAAGTACCTTTGAAACTATGAAAGCAGTCCGAAGACGCCCGAAGTTCGGACATGATTGCCATTGGAATCACCAGAGCTGTCCGAAGGGGACCGAAGTTCGGACATGATTGGGCTTTGAAAACACCAGAGCTGTCCGAAGGCAACCGAAGTTCGGACATGATTGCCATTGGAATCACCAGAGCTGTCCAAAGGGGACCGAAGTTCGGACATGAGTGCCATTGGAATCACCAGAGCTGTCCGAAGGCGCCCGAAGTTCGGACATGAGTGCTTTTGGAATCACCAGAGCTGTCCGAAGGGGACCGAAGTTCGGACATGATTGCCTTTAGAATCACCAGAGCTGTCCGAAGGCAACCGAAGTTCGGACATGGATGCCTTTGAAAAACACTTGATCTGTCCGAAGACGCCCGAAGTTCGGACATGATTGCCTTTAGAATCACCAGAGCTGTCCGAAGGCAACCGAAGTTCGGACATGATTGCCTTTGAAAACACCAGAGCTGTCCAAAGGCGCCCGAAGTTTGGACATGAGTGCCTTTGAAAACACCATAAGCTGTCCGAAGAGTCCACGAATCGAAGAATTATGTAGGTTTATGAGAAACCCATTTGATTTTGTTGAAAGATGGGTTATTTCCTGCGGAATTATTAAATGTATTTCGACATTCTTCTTGCTTACTTTGCTGCGGGAATTCAAATATATCAATACCTACAGAAGTTTTAACCAAACGTTTGAATAGTATAGCATATAGGGTATTTAGTCGAAAGCGTGTCGGGTGGTGACGATCACAGCATAACCGACATTTTTCTCTTATTTTTCGTACATGTTTCAACAACTTATTTTTCCATAGTGAAGGACTAAGCTAGATACATCAATGGCTACAGGGGAACTAATCAAACGTTTGATTAGAGGAGAAACTTGTTGAAGTTGGTCGATGGGAGTCCAGCGAAAACTTCACAAACGGGTCAGATTCTTGAATATAAAAAGGAAATAATAGAAAATAAAATACAAGCCCTAAAATCTACCATATTAGCTCAGATTCTGCTGATAAGGTAACATCGAAAATTTTTATAGGGTATCGGAAATAATAAATACCCAAATGCAACTTGATATAGGAGTGGAATAGATGAAACGGATATCGATTTTAATTGCTGATGATGAGGAGGAGATAGCGGATCTGATTGCTATCCACCTAGAAAAGGAAGGATACCATTGTCTTAAAGTAGCTGATGGGCAAGAGGCCATCCATGTTATCCAGACTCAGGTCATTGATTTGCTCATTTTAGATATTATGATGCCGAAAATGGATGGATATGAAGTAACCCGTCAGATTCGGGAACGATATAATATGCCTATCATTTTTTTGAGCGCGAAAACTTCTGATTTTGATAAGGTCCATGGACTCGTGATTGGGGCAGATGATTATATGACGAAACCATTCACCCCGATTGAATTGGTTGCTCGTGTAAATGCTCAATTGCGGCGTTTTATAAAGTTAAATCAACCCAAAGTAGATTATAAAGCGATCTTGGAATTTGGCGGGCTGGTGATTGCTCCTGATCAACGTACTGTTATGCTCTATGGTGAAACCATCGAGCTAACGCCGAAAGAGTTTGATATTTTGTATTTATTAGCCAGTCATCCGAAGAAAGTTTATGGAGTAGAAAATATTTTTCAGCAGGTTTGGGGCGATGCCTACTTTGAAGGTGGGAATACGGTAATGGTGCATATTCGTACCTTACGGAAAAAACTTGGGGAAGATAAAAGGAAAAACAAGTTGATCAAAACCGTTTGGGGAGTTGGGTATACATTCAATGGTTAAATTTAAACGCAGTTTTCGCTCCAAAATCGTCGTATTATTTGGTTTAAGTATGCTTCTGGGGGGTGGAATCACTTACATAATCTTCAAAGGACTCCAGCTTTATTATCATACAACGGTTCGTCGTGAAGACCCCTTGGCTGCACTTCGTCAATTTATCGCAAGTATTGGAGACATTAACTTCTTTTTCCTGCTATTTATCTCCTTTTCGATCTTGTTTTTCTATTTACTCACCAAGCCCTATTCTACCTATTTCAATGAAATATCAAACGGAATTCATTATCTATCTCGCGGGGACTTTAAACATCGGGTTTCTATCCAATCAAACGATGAATTTGGAGATATTGGACAAGCAATTAATCTGGCGAGTGAGAAATTAGAAGAAGCCATCCAAAGAGGAGATTTTTCAGAAAACAGTAAGGAACAGTTAGTTGTCAATTTGGCCCATGATTTACGTACGCCGCTAACGTCTGTTTTAGGTTATTTAGATTTAATCCTTAAGGATGAGAAGTTGACTAAAGAACAAGTCAGGCATTTTTTAACGATTGCCTTTACTAAATCTCAGCGGTTAGAAAGACTGATTGATGAATTATTCGAAATCACTCGAATGAACTATGGCATGTTACCAATTGAAAAAAAGCAAATTAATGTAAGTGACCTGCTTCTTCAATTAAAAGAAGAAATGTACCCAATCTTCGAGAAAAATAACTTGATGGCCCGAATGAATATTCTGCCCCATTTACCTATTTGGGGTGACGGAGAGATGTTAGCTCGTGTGTTTGAAAATCTTTTGACCAATGCCAGTCGTTATGGATATGATGGTCAGTTTGTAGATATTAACGGGTTTGTTGAGGCAGGGGAAGTGGTTATTCAAATTGTTAATTATGGAGATCATATTCCTCCGGATGAACTTCCATACCTTTTTAATATGTTTTATACCGGTGACAAAGCACGAACCCATCAAGAAGATAGCACAGGTCTTGGTTTATTCATTGCAAAGAATATTGTGGAGCAGCATGATGGAACCATTACAGCCGAAAGCAGTTTAATCCGGACTGTATTTGAAGTTCGTTTACCGCAGGAAATGGACCAAGTTTAAAAATTTCATTAGGATTTAAGAAAAATTTAAATTTTACCCTACTCTTTTTTTAAAAAGTTTTTCCTATTCTAGTTTCTATCAGAAGAAGGAGGAACTTGAAATGAAGAAGTGGGGATTTTTATTGTTTTTAGTCGTATGTCTGAGTTTTGCATGGGTCTATAAAATATGGTCTATTCAAGATAAAGTAGAGGTTCAAAGATATGAGTATTTAGATCAGAGCGAGACCTCTGAAAGTTTCGAAACGAGAGAGATGACAAAGGATCAGGTTTTTCAAGGAAATTTACTTTTGGTGAATAATGAGTTTCCGGTTCACCCAGAAAGTGTAAAATCAGATGTGGTTAATCTATCTACTCATAAAGAAATGACAAAGGGATACAGTTTGCTTGCCAACGAAATAGAATTGTCAGCGGATGTTGCCCATAAATTTTCGGAGATGATCGCTGCGGCTGAAAAAGACGGGGTTCACCATTTTTCTATTAATAGCGGCTTTCGAGACTTTGAGGAGCAAAGTGTCCTGTATCAAGAAATGGGGTCTGACTATGCCTTGCCTGCAGGCCATAGCGAACACAATCTCGGTTTATCACTTGATGTAGGATCGACTCAAATGAAGATGGATGTAGCACCTGAAGGAAGGTGGATCGAGAAAAACGCTTGGAAATACGGCTTTATTATACGCTATCCAAAGGACAAAACGACCATCACAGGCATTCAGTATGAGCCATGGCATATTCGCTATGTGGGATTGCCGCACAGTGCGATTATGAAGGAAAAGAATTTTTCTTTAGAAGAATATTTGGATTTCCTCAAAGAACAAAAGTCCATTATCACTACTATACATGGCGAAAAATATGAAATCACCTATTATCCTGCCAGCAAAGATACGACCATTCATGTGCCTTCCAATCTCAGTTGGGAGCTATCAGGGAACAATATGGATGGGGTCATTGTGACCGTGTTTTCCACAACAGCACCTTCTGATCTCAAGGGGGCGAGGATGGCGGAATGAAATTAATAAACAAAATGATTGTTTTAGCACTGTTTGTTTTTTATATGTACGCAGTATTTAGAATTATTCTGTTTAAGTTCCACTGGAGAGATATGACCTTTCTCGTGCATCAACTCCAATGGAACCTTAGAAACCCTGATCTTCTCATGTACCAATGGCAAAGAGGGAATTTTACCCCGTTTCAAACCATATTCATTAATATTCACAGTCTATCGGGGTGGCATGATTTAAGTAATTTCGTTGGGAATATCGTCGCGTTCATCCCATTTGGAATGTTTCTTGTCCTATTGTCTAAAAATAAACGGATGTCATTCATAGGTGTATTCGCTCGAACTTTGAGTTTAAGTTTAGGCCTGGAATGCTTACAGGTTGTTTTTTCTCTCGGAATTTTTGATGTGGATGACCTACTATTAAACACCTCTGGGGGATTACTTGGCTATGGTGTTATCAAGCTTTATACTAAGTTTAAAGTAAATACATCAAGCATTGTTCAAGATAGAATGGAGTGAAGAAGATGAAAATAGCAATTATTGGATTGGGTGATATTGCTAAAAAAGCCTACCTGCCTGTTCTTTCGGAAAAGGAAGGGATTGAATTAGTGCTTTGTACAAGAAATCAAGACACGTTACACCGCTTCTCAAAAAAATATCGGATTCCAGAAAAGGTTCAGTCGGTAGAAGAACTGATTAAAATGGGCATCGATGCAGCCATTGTGAGTACGGCGACAGAGGCCCATTTTGAAATAGCTGAAACATTACTAAGAAATGGGATCCATACATATATTGATAAGCCGATATCGATGAATATTCATGAAACCAAAACCATTGTTGAGCTGGCAAAAGAGAACGGTACGATCGCCATGGTAGGTTTTAATCGAAGATTTATCCCGAAAGTCAACGAGCTGAAAGAAAAGGGAAAAGCCAACTTCATTATCATGCAGAAAAATAGATTTTCAGCGCCAGATTTTGTACGAAGGTTTGTTGTGGAAGATTTTATCCATGTTGTCGATACACTCCGGTTTTTAATGGATACTGAGGTCAAGGATGTCAAGGTAGAGTACCTTAAAAAGGGTGAAATGCTGGAGCATTTGGTCATCACGCTTCTTGGAGAAGGGTGTACCGTTCTCGGGATCATGAACAGAAATAGCGGGGTCACAGAAGAAATCATTGAATACACGACAGGGCAGGATAAATACGTCGTAAACAGTCTCGTAGAAACCACGCACTATCATAATAAAGAAGTAACTATTTCAAAATTCGGTGACTGGGAGCCGACCCTGTATAAACGCGGCTTTTATCAATTAATAGATCATTTTATTGAGTGCGTTCAACAAAATCGCACACCGGAACCATCTATTGAAGATTCACTGATTACCCATGAAATTTGCGAGAAAATAGTGACATCTATTGATTCGAATGAATAGAAATGATTTCAAGATGTTCATATCACAATACAAGAAGGTCCATTCCAGACATGAACGGAAATGGGCCTTCTTGTATTTTTTTAAGGCTTCGACTGCTTACTTTTTCAACTTCTTAGTTTAGTAGGTTTCCATACTATTTATCTATAAAACATCTTCTAAAAACAGTACTTATATACTATACTATTAATGCAATATTTAAATTATTGCAATAGTTAGAAAGTTATATTTTAAGGGGGAATTTTATGAAGAAATCACTCTTCGCTATCGTTTGTGCGCTGGTCATGTTATCGGTTCCTTTATCTGCCTATGCACATCCAGGTAGGACGGACTCTAATGGGGGGCATTATTGCTGGACAAACTGTGAAAAATGGGGACTTTCCTACGGGGAATATCATTACCCGAATGGGAAAAGTTCAAGTGTAAGCCCAAAGGAAAGTACAAAAGTAAAGACCAGTAGTGCAAAAAAGAGCGGTTGGAAAAAAACGAATGGAAAACGATATTACTATGTTAAAGGTGTAAAACAAAAAGGCTGGAAGACCATTGGTAGTAAACGTTATTACTTTGACAAAAACGGTGTCATGAAGACGGGATGGCTTACATATAAAGGCTCTAAATATTATTTAGATAAAAACGGTGTGATGAAAACCGGCTGGATCACCGTCAAAGGCAAAAAGTATTACCTTAATAAGTCAGGTGTGATGAAAACCGGCTGGGTTACCGTGAGCGGCAAAAAATATTACCTGGATAAGTCAGGTGTAATGAAAAAAGGCTGGGTCACCGTAAGCGGCAAAAAATATTACCTTGATAGTTCAGGTGTAATGAAAAAAGGCTGGGTCACCGTAAGCGGCAAAAAATATTACCTTGATAGTTCAGGTGTAATGAAAAAAGGCGGCTGGATCACAGTAAGCGGTAAAAAATATTACCTGGATGGCTCAGGCGTGATGAAAACCGGCTGGATCACCGTAAGCGGTAAAAAATATTACCTGGATGGTTCAGGAGTCATGAAAACCGGCTGGGTTACCGTAAGCGGTAAAAAGTATTACCTGGATGGCTCAGGTGTAATGAAAAAAGGCTGGATCACAGTAAGCGGTAAAAAGTATTACCTGGATGGCTCAGGTGTAATGAAAACCGGCTGGATCACCGTGAGCGGTAAAAAATATTACCTGGATGGTTCAGGTGTGATGAAAACCGGCTGGGTTACAGTCAGCGGCAAAAAGTATTACCTGGATGGCTCAGGCGTAATGAAAACCGGCTGGGTAACAGTAAGCGGTAAATGGTATTATCTTGATAGCACAGGTGTGATGAAAACCGGTTGGTTAGATGTATCAGGGAAAAGGTACTACCTTAATACCGACGGGTCAAGGGTCACAGGCTGGAAGCAAATCAATGTCAAATGGTATTTTTTCAATAAAGATGGAGTAATGGCAGCCAATACCACAGTGGATGGCTATAAATTAGGTGCAGATGGAGCACGGATTCAAGTCCAATATGTTGCTTTAGGTGATTCCTTAGCGGCTGGTATGACTCCTTATGGAGTAGATAGAATTCCGGTAGACGGAGTAGATTTAGATTGGGGATACCCAAATTATATTGCTGCGAATTTTGAAAAGTCCTATCAGTTGCTAGATTTTGATAACTTTGGTGTGTCTGGATATAAAACGGATCATGTCATAGCTGATTTCAGTAGAGCAGACGTCCAAAAAGAAATAAAAGAAGCCACTCATGTCACGATTGATATTGGGGCGAATGATCTGCTTGCCGTCCTTCCAGCTATTCAAGCAAATCCAACTCAGGCTCCAGCAGAGCTTGGAAAAATTTCTGTAAAGTTGAACACCATTTTAAGCACAATCGACCAATTGAATCCGAATGTGAAGGTTTATGTGATGGGCTATTACAACCCATTCCCATATATCACTGATGTGCAGCAAAAAGCGCAGTTAGAACAATTATTACTCTTATTTAATGGAGAGATTCAATCACTGGCCATACAGAATGGTGATACGTTTGTACCAACTGCACAAGTTATTAATGTAGCAAATTTTGCAGAGTACCTTCCAAATCCAGCAAACATTCATTTGAGTCTCGCAGGCTATCAAGTAGTGTCTGAGGAATTCTGGAAAGTGATGAATTAATCGTAGAATAGTAATTATTACATTAGGCTGCCATACCATGACAGCCTAATTTTTTTTCAGCTAACGCATCGGATGGTGCATGTAGAAATCTTTAAAGCTGGTGGTCCAACTCCATATTTAGCTGATTTTCTCCGCCAACTCTAAAATAATTCCCTCTGGGCCGCGAACGTAGCATAGCTTATAACTATCTTCATATTGCTGTATCTCACTAAAGATTTCCGTGCCCTTCTTTTTCAATTTGGCAACAATTGCTTCAATATCTTCAACAGCAAAGCAAATATGCCGGATACCTAGCGTATTTGCCAAAGGTTCCTGAATACCATTTTCATCTGCCGGCGTATAAAATTTGACTAACTCGATCCATGCCTGACCATCTGGCATCCCCATTCCTACACATGCCGTTTTAACATTATTCAGCCCAACGATCTTGTCTAACAGTACTCCATCCAATTCCCATTCCGCCTGCACTTCAAGTCCTAAATCAAGAAAAAACGCTTTAGCCGCTGAAAGATCATTTACGTTAATACTCACATGATCTATTCTATTGATCTTCATATCTCATACCTCCTAATACGCCTACAATTTCCCGTCTTTGACCACCATTATAGAGCGATAGTTCGGATAATGGCAAATATCATCAATGAATCCTAACACGGCATTTTTAAAAGCCCATGTAAATAAAGGGGCAAGCCTAGATGAAATTTGTTCATCTTGAATTCACAAATGTTTGGTACTCTCTTATGTATTCAGATTGATGAGGAGGAGATGGAATGAGTCTTATAAATGGAAAAACCGCCTTTCCGGAAAATGGAGATTGGGCGGTGGAGGCGCGTGGACTTGTTAAAACGTTTGGCGACAACCGTGCTGTTGATGGGGTAGATTTGAACGTACGTGCAGGAACCATTTACGGTGTCCTTGGTCCCAATGGAGCAGGGAAAACGACCACCATCAGAATGCTGGCGACACTTTTGCGAGCAGACGCAGGTTCAGCAAAGATCTTTGGTTATGATGTTGTAAAAGAGGCACAGATTGTACGTCAACTCATTGGAGTGACTGGACAGTACGCGTCCGTTGACGAGTCACTTAGTGCAACGGAGAATTTGGTCATCTTTTCTCGATTGTTAGGACTAGGCCGTGCGGAATCAAAGCGGAAAGCAAACGAGTTGTTGGAGGAATTTGGCTTAACGGAAGCTGCCAAACGTCCATTGAAAAATTTCTCTGGTGGTATGCGGCGCCGATTAGATTTAGCTGCAAGTCTGATTACACAGCCGCCGCTGATCTTCTTGGATGAGCCGACCACCGGATTGGACCCGCGAACACGGAATCAAATGTGGGAGACCATCCGCCGATTGGTAAAGATGGGGTCCACGGTATTGTTAACGACGCAGTACTTGCAAGAGGCAGATGAACTTGCGGATCGGATAGCGGTTATCGACCGTGGCCATGTGGTTGCCGAGGGAACGGTGGACGAATTAAAAGCGTCCGTTGGGAACTCATCGTTACATTTGCGATTAGAAGATACAAAAGATATGGAGAACGCTCGTCAAGCAGTTGAGCGGGTACTCAAAGTGAAGTCGAGTGTGTCGTCCGAAGGTGTGAAGATTATTGCACCAATGGCCGATGCAAATAAAGTGACGGACTTACTGATCGCGTTCCGTGAGTCAGGAATCCAATTGGCGGAGTTGAGTGTACAAAAACCGACACTCGACGAAGTTTTTCTAAACCTTACGGGTCATGGTGTAGAGGACCCGTCAACTAAATGGGGAGAAGCAGTGGAGGTGGGCAAATGAGTAATCATACGAAGTCGTTTTCTGAGCGCCCATTAAAGAATAACACGAGTTTCGGTCAAACAGTCCGTAACTCATTTACCATGGCCTATCGTGGGTTGTTGAAAATTCGCCGCACACCTGAACAATTATTTGATGTTACGCTTCAGCCCATCATTTTCACTCTGATGTTTACTTACATTTTTGGCGGGGCGATCTCTGGGAACGTCCAGAACTATTTACCCGTCATTATTCCTGGGATCCTCGTTCAAACGGTGATTTCCACCTCCATTGTCACTGGCGTCCAGCTGCGGGAGGACATGGATAAAGGAGTGTTTGATCGATTTAAGTCATTGCCGATCGCACGTATTGCTCCGTTAGCAGGAGCGTTGTTGGCAGATAACATTCGGTATACCATTGCCACTGTGCTTACTTTTGTTATGGGATATATTATGGGGTATAGACCTGATGGGGGCTTAGGTTTTGTCGTCATCGCTGGCATACTTGTGATTGCCTGCTCTTGGGCAATTAGCTGGATTTTTGCCTTCTTCGGTGTGATTGCACGAACGGCTTCAAGCGTACAAGGAATCTCGATGCTCGTGCTGTTCCCGCTTACGTTCCTTTCTAATGCGTTTGTTCCAGTTGAAACCATGCCTAATTGGCTTCAGTGGTTCGTGAAGATCAATCCCGTGTCGCATCTTGTGACAGCTGTCAGAGAGCTTGCCAATTCGGGAACCATTGGGATGGATTTCGGCATCTCCCTCATTGGGGCTGCTGTCATTGTCGCCATCTTTGCACCGATCACCGTACGCGCATATATGCGCCGAGCGTAGAAAGGATTTAGCTGAGGGGTCATGTCCCCTTTGCTTTTTTCAGTTGAGTTGAGCACCCCAGCGGATAAATAGACGGAAAAATTCCGCTTATTTCAAAATTATTATTAAAAAAGGCTTAAATAGGCGGAGAAATTCCGCCTATCTACTCGGGAAACGATGAAAAGGGGAGGTTTTGCACTACATAACCGGAAAAATTCCGCTTATTTACCCCGAAACGAGCTCCATTTTTCATTTAACCGGAAAATCTCCGCTTATTACTTTTGCAGGTTACTCAATGAATGAATGACTGGCCTCCTTATTTAAAAAGAAATGCAGTTCTATAAACTAATAAAGATGCTCGCCAAATTTACTTTGGCGAGTTTTATTTTTAAATATATACCCATACCACAAATACCCGTGTTAAGAAAATCTTAAGATTTTCATCATGTGTTTGTTAAGATTTACTTGATATGATTCTTTTTGCAGGCATACTAAAAGGAAATAGTAAAGGCCAGAGTGGGGAGTGAATTTCCATGAACGTGTTGATTTGTGATGATGATAAGGAGATCGTCGATGCGATCGGAATTTATTTAGAAAATGAAGGATATCAACTATTTAAAGCGTTTAATGGTTTGGAAGCCATCAATCTCATCAAAGATCATGAGATTCATCTGATTATCATGGATATTATGATGCCAATGATGGATGGGCTAAGGGCCACGATGAAGATTAGGGAAGAAAATAATATCCCGTTGATTATGCTTTCTGCTAAATCGGAGGATTCGGATAAAATTATCGGATTGAATATAGGGGCAGATGATTATCTCACTAAGCCGTTTAATCCCCTCGAGTTGATCGCAAGGGTGAAGTCCCAGTTGAGGAGATATACCACATTGGGAAGTCTTGAAACGAAAAAGAATGTCTTTCGGACGGGAGGACTGGTCATCGATGATGAAAGTAAAATCATTACAGTCGATGGGGAAGTGGTCCATCTTACACCGGTGCAGTATAAGATTTTGAAATTGCTGACGGCTAACGCCGGAAGAGTTTTTTCGATTGAGGATATCTATGAAAGGGTATGGAATGAAACCTCATTTAGTCCTGAAAATACCGTATCCGTACATATTAGAAAAATAAGAGAGAAAATAGAAATCAATCCGAAGGAACCGAAATATTTAAAGGTGGTGTGGGGAGTTGGATATAAAGTTGAAAAAATTTAGCCACGTATTAACAACGAAAATCATTGTTTTGATGATTGCAGTCGTTTGTTTGACAGGGATCATCCAAGCGGTGATCCAGGTGGAGGTAGCCCATGATGGCTATTTTGGCATGGTGATGGAAGAGGACTATCTTTCAAGTAATGCATATATTAGAGAAAATGAAAAGATTGTGGACAATCTTACTACCCTTCTTAGGGAATATAAGAGTGAGGACCATATTATAAAGGGCGGATCGATTCGTGAAGAAAGATTAAGGGATGAAGCAATGGGGTTATATTCCGATTTTCAGCAATATTCTAAGAGCTATCGGCCGGATTTTAGTGAAGCGGAGAACTATTCCACCTTTCAAACAGAGTATGCCGACAAGATTAAACCGATTCGGGAAAGGTTGATCAGGGAGGATTTAAGGAATTATCATGCCTTATTGCAAGAGCTCACGGAGCAGAGAAATCCGTTGTTTTATGCCAGTGATGGTGTAAATGTCTATACGAACACGACAATGAAAGAAAAAAGCCAGTTTAAAGAGTATCCTGCATATCTGGTGTTTGGGGATTATAAGAGAGAGGTTTATCCGAAAGAAATCGAAGAGAGTGAGCAATTTCGATTTATTACAGATCCAATTGAGGAATTGAACCAAGACAAGACGGTGGTATATATTGCGTTTACCGACGACTTTTTAAGCCAAAAAATAAACGAGTGGAATCAAGATAAAGCACTGGTCACAAAGAATCTTTCTATTTTAGCAGCATTTTTGCTAGGTTTCCTCCTTTCCTTTGGCTATCTCCTCCTCGTTACAGGAAGAAGGTCATTTAAAGATGACCATGTACATCTTCATACAGTAAACAGATTATACAATGATATCAATATCGCGCTATGTATTAGCTTAATGACCATTTGGGGAACATGGATGGATAATGTGGCACAACAAAACATTGATAAAATGGCCATTCCTATCACGATCCCGATTTCAGCCGTCGTATTTGTGCTGATTCTCTCACTGGCTAAACATATTAAAAATAAAACGTTCTTTAAACATACCTTGATTTTTGCGATTATCCATAAGCTTATCACTATTGTAAGAAATGTCTATGAGTCAGGAAATGTCGCGGTTAAGACGGTATTAATCGTCATTGGCTACCCATTATTGGTTGCGGTAACGTTTTTTATGTTCCCGGTTACCATTGGTCTGGCAGCCTGGTTTGCTTATAAAAAAGTTAAGAGTTTTCAAGTGATTCAGGATGGAGTGGAAAGGATTAAGGCTGGAAATCTTCAGCATCGAATCGATGTAGTGGACCGTGGGGAGTTTAAAACCCTTGCGAACAATATCAACAGCATCACGGATGGATTGACTATGGCTGTTGATCGTGAACTCAAAAGTGAGCGTTTAAAGACGGAGTTAATCACCAATGTATCTCATGATATTCGAACACCGTTAACCTCCATCATTACGTATGTGGATTTACTAAAAGGGGAGGAGGTCACGCCAAGAGCTGCCGAATACATCGAGATCTTGGATCAAAAATCAAAAAGACTAAAACTACTAACGGATGATTTATTTGAGGCGGCTAAAGCGACGAGTGGAAATATTTCCGTTGATTTTGAGAAAATTGATATTGTGTCTTTAATTACCCAGGGGCTTGGCGAGGTAAATGATAGAATTGAAGCCTCCCATTTGCAATTCAAGCTGAATCATCCCAAGGATAAGAAGTATATTAAAGCGGATGGAAAATTACTTTGGAGATCGATTGAAAACCTATTATCGAATATCTTTAAATATGCGCAAAGTGGTTCCAGAGTTTATATCGATATCGAGGCTGACGATCGTGAAATTCAGCTTAGCTTTAAGAATATTTCCGCCTATGAGTTAAATATTTCAGCAGATGAATTAATGGAACGTTTTAAGCGGGGCGATGAATCCCGATCCAGCCAGGGCAGCGGGCTGGGGTTATCAATTGCAAAAAGCCTCATCGAAGCTCAAAAGGGTAAATTTAACATCCACGTGGACGGAGATTTATTTAAGGCTGTGATTACTTTCCCTATGGTGCCTCCTATGGTGCCTGACACCCACACGAAAGATGTGACCGATCATCCTTTTTAAACCGCTTTACAGCAAAACTCTGTACTTGTTACAGAGTTTTTTTATTAATGGGGCGGCGGCCTATGGTTACGCGATGGGGAGACTTAGGTTAGGTACCCTGCCATCGGTCAATACATATAATAAAAACTACAGGAAGTTTATTGATTTAATAGAAGGAGAAAATTTTATGCTTACTGAAGCGGATGCATATAGAAAAGACGGCTTTATAACTGTAGTCCTCATTGGTCAATCTCCCACACCATGTGATGAAGTAGTAGTACTCGGTCATAATCCAGCAAACGAATTTGGTCCTGCTCGAATTTTTCTTAGAGAAGGCAGAAAACCTGGAATGGAAAATATGTTTTGCATACAGACATTGGGGAAAATATGGAGTATCAATCGAATCATTCCTGACCGATATTCTCCGATTGTTGAGATTTATATCAATGACCAACTGGTTAGGGAAATTCGGGTGATAGAATTTACAGAATTGGGATTTCATAACCTGCATTAAATGATATATTTAACACGACTGATGATCTTTAGTTTGTGTAACTACCTGATGCCAAAGTGAGAATCAGAGCTGCCGGTGTGTAGCTCTTTTTTGTACGAATAGGGCAGGATAATAATCAAAAGGAAGAAAAGGAGAACGGATGGAGATTAATAATAGGATTACTGCTATATTGAATGATAACTATGGAATTGAAGCAACTTCAATAGAACAACGACCAGGCGGCTGGTCGGCTTTAGCATTTTTCGTGGAAGATAAATGTGAAAAGTATTTTTTAAAAGTATATGACAAAAGAAAGCCGTCCATTGTTCCGTGGATTGAGGCAATTGATAGATATACTCCCTTAGTAAAGTGGATGTATAACCATACTGATTTAAGAAACAATCTTGTTAATCCAATCTTAACCAAATTGAAAAAGAATAAATGCGAGGACGAGCAGTACGTTTATTTACTTTCAGAATATATTGAGGGAACTACAGTTGCCGACCAACAGCTAAGTCAAAATCAGGTAAATGAGCTGGCTAAGATTCTTGGAATACTTCATAATAACACTTCTAACATCCCTTATGAATTAAAACAGCAACAAGTAAACGAAAGTTTCGACATAGATTTCTGCGAAAACTTATCTTTTTTTATTCATTACGATTTGGATCATACAGATGATAACGTTTTAGAAATTGTGAAGCCTTATACAGGCACTTTATTAGATAAGATTAACAAAATGAGGTATTTATCCAATACATTGAAAAGCAGACCCTGCCAGTTTGTTTTGTCCCACGCAGATGCTCATAATTGGAATGTGATGCAAGGGAAATCCCTTATGCTTATTGACTGGGAATGTCTAAAACTTGCTCCACAAGAACAAGACCTGATTTTAATCATTACAGAGCCATATGCTAGACAATTCTTAAATGAATACAAGAAATATATGAAGTATGAGACTCCTGATTTTGATGCCTTTGAATTTTATTTCTTAAAGAGAAAACTTGAAGATATTTGGGCGTGGATTAAGAACTTACGTTTTGAGGGTCTTGTAAAATCAGAAGATGTAACACTCGAGTTTCTAAAGTCGGGCCTTGATTCCTGCACAAGAACTGAGAGCTTTCGGTCGGACATTCAAAAAGTCTTTAATTAAAAGGTAAACTAAATACTCTAGTTGAACTAGCGGTGCCTGACACCACCCCGTTTAAAGTTCACCTGAGTCATTAATAGATCAAGTGGAAAGTCCCCTATCATGAGCAGATAGGGGATTTATTATGTAATTAATAAATTTTTTAAATAGTAACTAGTCTATGTTAGAGCTGATTTTTCAAAAAATTAACAAATTAGGAAGCCCTAATGAGTAATTTTTATGTATAATAAAATTAGAATATTCCCATTTTTGTATTTATTTAAGTTGAATTAAACAGCTGCATCTTATGCATTTTGAGTAAATAAGTGCTTATAAAAGGAGAGTTGGTCAATGGCGATTTTGGTAACAGGCGGTGCTGGATATATTGGAAGTCATACTTGTGTAGAGCTGCTATCTGCAGGCTATGAAATTATTGTTCTAGATAAATTATCAAATAGTAAACCTGAATCACTAAGTAGAGTGAAAGAGATAACTGGTAAAGACTTTTTGTTTTACGAAGTTGACTTGCTTGACCGAAAACGACTTGAGGATGTGTTTTCAAACCATTCGATCGAAGCTGTTATCCATTTTGCAGGACTCAAAGCGGTTGGGGAATCCGTTTCGATCCCTCTCCATTATTATCATAATAATATCACTGGAACGCTTGTTCTTTGTGATGTGATGAAGAAATATGGTGTGAAGAATCTTGTATTTAGTTCATCTGCAACTGTGTATGGTATGCCAGAACGGGTACCTATTTCTGAAGATTTCCCACTAAGTGCAACCAATCCATATGGCCGGACTAAGCTTATGATAGAAGAAATTCTTCGTGATCTACATATTGCAGATGATAGCTGGAGTATTACCTTATTGCGTTACTTCAATCCCATTGGAGCTCATGAGAGTGGCAGGATTGGGGAAGATCCCAATGGTATCCCTAATAATTTAATGCCGTTTATTACTCAGGTCGCTGTTGGGAAAAGAAAAGAGTTACAAGTGTTTGGAAATGATTATCCAACGGTGGATGGTTCGGGTGTAAGGGATTATATTCACGTCGTTGACCTTGCACTAGGCCATTTGAAAGCGCTTGAAAGAGTAAAGTCTTCCATTGGTGTGGATGCTATTAATCTTGGAACCGGAACTGGTTATAGTGTATTAGAAATGGTAACAGCTTTTGAAAAAGCAGCTGGTGTGAAAGTTCCGTATAAGATCGTGGAGCGCCGGCCTGGAGATGTGGCCGTTTGTTATGCCGATCCTTCAAAGGCAAAAAATGTACTAGGATGGACTGCTGTAAGAGGAATTGAAGACATGTGCAGAGATTCTTGGAGATGGCAGGAGAATAATCCGAATGGGTATGAGACGAATATAGTGGTAGAATCAAAGTGAATGTTAACTGAAGGAAACAGGTACATACCGAATATGGTGTGACTGTTTCCTTTTTTTATGGGGAGAGTTGACATTTTTCTCAGGTGTCCTAGTGGAAAAATCTAGGAATGATGGGGGCTGAAGTAACTTTTAATTAAACGTTTGTGTAGTTTCGAAAATGTGAGGGTTTAGTAGAATCATGTAAGTTGATGAGAAATCTATCTGATTTTGTTAAAAGATAGGGTATTTCCTGCGAAATAATAAATTATTTTCGACATTCTTCTTGTCTATTTTGCTGAGGGAATTCATATATATCAGTACTTGTAGAGGTTTTAACCAAACGTTTGGATAGTATAGCCTAAATGGTTTTTTGACGAAAGAGTGTCGGTTCGCGGCGTTGGCCAAGATCATGGGGACAGTTTTCATGACCCTCCACACCAAAATAAACACCATTTTTAAAATGAAAAGTCTAAATTCATAAAACTTGAGTATTATCATATTAGGATAAGGAGGCGATCTGGTGAAATCAATTGGAATCTTGGGTGTAGGTCAAGCAGGCGGAAATATAGCTGAGATAGCAACAACCTTGGGCTTTCAAACCGCCCTAATCAACACGAACCAACGTGATGGGATAGTAAACACGAGGGTGGAAAGAAAGTATTTTGTCCCTGGTTATAATGGTGCTGGTCAAGATAGATCCATAGGATTAAGAGCTGTTAAGGAAAATTATCGAGAGTTGATTGACTTTGTAAAGGGGTCCTTTAAGAACATAAGGCTGTTATTGGTGGCCTTCTCGACCGACGGTGGTACTGGATCAGGTATGAGCCCTTTATTAATTGAGATGTTATTAGATCACCTGCCAGGTGTTAACGTTGGGGCGATTGCTATTTTACCTGAGCGAAACGTGTTAGCTGGAAACCGAATCAATGCTTCTGAATGTATTGAAGAGATTTCCAAAATTGAAGCGATCTCTTCAGTATTTCTAGTAGACAATGATCAGATGCGTAAGCTTAACCCACAGTCAAGTAAACATCTAATCTACCTTTCTTCGAATCAACAAGTCATGGAAGCCATTAACAATGTCCTGCGAGTCACAAATAAGAGTTCTTTTTATGGTAACTTTGATGAGTCGGACCTTATGAATATTCTTAATACCAGAGGAGTAACGATCATCTCTTCTGCCACGATCACAGACGCGAAGACGATGTCTGACGCATCTAGAGAAATTCACCAATCTTGGATTAACTCCATATTCTGTCCTGTTGAATCAGCAGGTGTCATTCGAGCTGGTTTAATCTATGAAGGACCAGAGAATATGTCGAAGCTCATTAATATACCATCAATCTTTGAAAGGATTGGAGAGCCCTTACAATTATTCGAAGGAACATATTTCTCAGAAACCGACCCTACGATAACAACCATTCTAGCGGGCTTTTCCTTCCCAACCCGGCGTCTGCTATCACTAGAGGATTCCCTCGAAAAGAACAAAGATCGTTTACAAAACCTAGTCATCAAGGAACAAAGTCAGCGGTATGAGTCTAAAGTATCTTGGGCATCCGGCCTAAAAGCAAAAAAACCTGATAAACAGGCAGGACCAGTGGCGTCCAAGTTTCCAAAGAACCAGAAATAACGAATCATGCAAAAAGACGAATCCGTGTGGATTCGTCTTTTTTTGACTTATAAAAACGGGTAGATAGCATTTGCGTATGCCATTGCCCCTTTATTGTTAGGATGACCCATTGAAGCTCGTTTGCAGATTTCAAAGTCTAATCCCGTACAGCCAGCTTCAGTGCAAGAGATCAGCCGATCAGCAGCGATCAAATCTTGTGGGGACATATCTAAATTAATTCCGAATAAATAAGGATCTTTGGTAAGTGCAGAGTGTTCAACACCAATATTTGGATCGGCAAAGAAAAAACGTTTTTCGCCCGGCAAGGTAGCATTTGTTTCATCAACAGCTTGTTGGAGGAACAATTTTGACTCGGTAGC
Source organism: Neobacillus sp. KR4-4 (assembly GCF_042136325.1). Lineage (NCBI taxonomy): Bacteria > Bacillati > Bacillota > Bacilli > Caryophanales > Bacillaceae > Neobacillus > Neobacillus sp. KR4-4. The sequence goes on along the minus strand of NZ_JBHHJU010000018.1, from coordinate 63,744 downwards.
CAGCTGCAGGCTTCTCGCATGGATTTTCTGCAGGTGATGTTCAGTCAAAAATCCAGCAACAACACCGCCAGGCAGCCCCTCAGTTGCAATTCCTAAAGCGACAAGTAAAACTTCTACCGCGCTTAAATCACTGTGTTCAGAAACAGGGGGATAGTATCCAGTTACAATTACCTTGGCATTTGGAAAGGTAGTTGCCACTTTAGTAAATAACGTTTTACTATTTTTAAGAAAGTGTGTCCGATGAAGGGCACTCAAATCATCATTAATAAAAGGATTCAGGACGGTTCGCATATTAACATCATTGATTCCTCCATCCATAATGATAAGATCTACCTCAGTTGGTTCCCCGACAAATAGATCACACTGCTGTAGGATGGTCGGGTAAGAAACAGGCACTTCTCCATCTACTGCTGGAGTGTTTGTATGATCATTTACTCCAATCGTTGCCCCAGAATGGGCAAGCACTTGGGTATAGAATCCGATATTTCCATTTCGGGCTTTAACGGCATTGCCGACGAGGGAATAGTGCTTTTCATGTTCTGTTAAGCCTTGACCCCAAGATACTGAATCACCAATGACAAGCATATGAAAGGTATCCAATACTAAATTGAGGGTGTTAGATGGCGTTCCATCTGATAAAATCACGCGCGCTGCCGCATGCTCACCTGATGGGTTTTCTTCGATTGTAGATGGTCTAATCAATGTGAACTCCAGCTGGGTAGGGCTTACCAACGTAACATCTGGCATATCTTGATCATTGATCCGAACAATGGCATTTTCTGAAAATCCACTGCCTATTAATGTTACCTTTTTCCCTGGCTTGACTCGCATCTGTTTATTTTCTTTATTATCTTGCTGAACAGAGTCGACTTTAGGTTTAATATACAATGAGGCTTTATTGGATAATGTTCCATCCGATTGTTTTACCTGAATTGTGTGCTGCCCCCCTCTTATAAAAGGAACCGAAAATTGCAGGGAAGTATCACTGTAAACGTTTGTTGGCACAGGTGAACCATCGATTAGCACGACATCCGATTTCGTAAAACGTGTGCCTTTTAATGTTACGCTTTCCGCTGCATAAGCATAGGCGGGAGTTGCTTCAAAAATTGCCGGTTCTAGTAATTTTCTGCGGAAGTCATCGGCATCAATGACACGCATACTTACTGGATCTGGGAGTTTACCGCCATTATAGCCGCTCGCGCCTTGACCGGAGTAGGCACCATCAGGACCTCTTGAGCCAGCGGTTCTTGGTCCAGGTCCACAAACGGCACCAAAGTTTGCTTTAAGCGAATCTCCAACTGGTCCTCCAGCACCGCCTGAACCCGGATAACCAGGCTGGCCTCCAGCTCCACCGCGGCCGCCATCCACGGTTATGTAAAAACCTTGAAGATATTGATTAATCACGTTCTGAGGGGCATAAAAAGAAAGCTTTCCACCGTACCCGCCATTGCCTCCATCTCCGCCCGGACCTGCATTTCCTCCAGCTCCTCCGTTGCCGCCTGCCCCTGCCCCTGACTTACAGAATCCTGACCAGTCTAATTGGGCAGGTTTTCCTTTTCCTCCTTGGCCGCCATTCCCGCCGTCCTGACCAGAACCACCGGTGATTCCATCCTGTCCCCTTAAATCAAAAGCAGGACGTCCAATCAAATCAAGAACCCATAATTCTAATTCAGGTGCACTATTTCCATCCGGGCCTCTGCCGCCTTTGACACCATGTATACCATTTGTCCCTGTAATGCCTACTAGTGTAGTCGAAGTTGGTGCTTGAGGTGGTGTCCCAGGTTTCCCAGGTTTAGCGGGACTAAATTTACTTGGCCTTTCCCATGTAAACGTAACATTTTGGCCAATCGTAATTTTTTCTGCAATTAAAATAAGATAACGCTGAGGCTGCTTTAGAACCACTGTTGTATTGTCCTGTAAATTGATTTCTGTTGCTACCCAATAAGCGGTATCTACATTAATCTGTGTGGTAATACCTTGTACGGAAGCAGCAGTTACTGTTTTAGATGGTAATGGGACTGCTTTCAAAATAGTGGCCTGGCCTCCAACAGGTTGAAGTACGGGTGTGGTTGCCGAATTCGTTACTTTATACGCCGACTGGAAGTATGCCTGTGTGGTCGCGGCCGCTAAATTAGGATCAGGCTTTGTAAGTCCTGCTTGAGGTATTAAATTACCTGATAAATTAAGTGTTCCAAGGGATGATAGGGAAGTAATTCCCACGGATTCTAGAACTGCCTTGTGATACTGTAATCGGTCCTGGCTTGAACTTGTGGCTGAAGTGATGGTGTTAGAACTAATGGAAAAGGATTTTCGAGCAATTGGGATAAATTGTGTTCCTAGAGTTGTAGACATGTGATTCCTCCTGAGATAAACAATGTGTAGGCGTTTATCATCCAACAAACCAATGAATTACCTAGTGACCCTTAAAATCACCCAGTATTTCTTTTACTACAGAGACATTAAAAGTTGTGAAGGACTTGATAAAAACCCGATTAACAATATATTTGAGAACCAATAAAACTAGACCAATATTTTAGTGAAGGTCTATTTAACATAAAGGTTGATAAACCAAACAAGTCAAATGAAATCAGGAAGAAATTCATAAGGGGGAAGAATCGACGAGATAGCTGCGGAAATATGCTGTATATCAAGGCTAGGGGAAAGGAAGAGTTTAAGACAATCTTTTTATGTGTGGAGTGAGATAAATCTAGTAATGGTATGTGCTGAGACCAATTTTAATTAAACGTTTGGTTAGTTTCGAAAAGGAGGGGTTTTAATAGAATAATGGAAGTTTGTAAGGAACCAATCTTGTCATACATTAAGGGTGGCGTCCTTTTATGTAGATTCCAACTCATTATCTAGGTTTTTTTAATCCTTTATAAAGGATCTTTGTGAAAAAAAGCGAAAGAATGGAACCTGCTAATAAAAATGTCATATCCCACTGGGCGTCCCATATGTCTCCTTGCATGCCTAAAAAATCTTTTGTGGCTTTCCCTTCTTTCCCTATTTTTGTACTTGCCCACTCGATGATTTCGTAGAAAGCCCCGATTGCTAGTGTTATACATAGAGCAATAAAATTTGTCATTTTACTTTTTAATAAAGCTGTTTTCCTTAATAATATCTCTAGGATAACTATGATCATAGACCCCTTAAGGAAATGACCAAACCGATCATAGTGGTTTCTTTTTAAATCAAAATAATCTTTCATCCATGTAAAGAGAGGAACTTTGGAATAAGAATAATGCCCTCCTATAAACGTTAAAATGACAAGAAGGGTAATAATGACATAGGAAACAGTGGTAAGGCGAAAATGATTATATCTTGATATCAAGAATATTAAAACTAATACGGAAGGTGAAACCTCCATCAACCAGACCATATAACCTTCCTCAGGTTTAATCAGGGACCAAATAAGAATAAGCATCACAACAAATAATAAGAAGAAATGTATCGAATTAGCTTTTTTACGTGACACTCGAATCACTCCATCAGAAAACAAGATGAATATAGTATTTGCTAAAATTCAAAAAATATAGAAAGAGGTATGGGGTGCTAGGTTCCGAAAAAAACAAGCACCCGATTGATATATTGCAAAAAAGGGATTGTTCAGCAGAACAATCCCTTTTTTACATGTTAAATAAACATATCCAAGATTAGGACACCAGCAAGTCCAACTAAAGAAATAATCGTTACCATGATAGACCATGTTTTAATGGTTTTTCCAATGGTTAGATTAAAGTATTCTTTGTAAATCCAGAAGCCTGCGTCATTCACGTGTGAGAAGGTAACACTTCCCGCACCAGCAGCTAGTACCATCAATTCTGGGCTTGCACCAGTTGAAGCGACAAGAGGTGCAGCAATACCAGCGGCTGTCATACCTGCTACTGTTGCAGAACCTACAGCAATCCTTAGGATTGCGGCGATTAGCCAAGTTAGAAGCAGTGGTGAAAGATTAGAGCCAGCCATAAGATCGGAAATATATTTGTCAATGTGGCTGTCAATCAGTACTTGTTTGAACGCACCACCTGCTGCAATGATTAAAAGAATCATACCAATTCCACTTACAGATTCACTAAGAGATTGCATTATTTCCGGCATTTTCTTACCAAGATTTAAACCGAATGTAAAGATGGCTACAATCACAGAAATTAAAAGGGCAATATTAGCATTCCCAATAAAATCAGTTACCGGTGCAATGGCTGATTCAGGGGCAAAAATTTCTACAATCGCTTGTAACGCAATTAAAATAACAGGTAAAAGGGCTGTGAAAAGACTGATTCCGAATTTAGGAAGTTCTTCTTCTTTAAATTTCTTTGGATTAAATAGACCTTTTGGAATTTCAATATCTAACGATTCTTTTTTAAATAATTTTGTATAAACGGGACCTGCAAGAATAAAAGCAGGAATTGCAATGATGATTCCCAAAATCATCGTTAAACCGATATTTGCACCGAAAACGTTTGCAACCGCAGTTGGACCTGGGTGCGGAGGCACAAATCCATGCATGGTAATCAGGGCAGCAATTACGGGCATACCAAGATATAGTACTGGCACTCTAGCAGCTGTGGCAATGGTAAATACTAATGGAATTAAAACCACAACTCCAGTTTCAAAGAATAAGGCGATTCCAACAACAGCGGCCGTAATAACTGCAGCCAGTTGAACTCTTTTTTCTCCGAAGGCATTAATCAAAGTTGTCGCGATACGCTGCGCACCGCCTGAATCGGTCATTAACTTACCAAGAACGGCACCCAAGATAATAATCATGGTAAGATGTCCAAGTGTTCCACCTAGACCGGCTTCAATGGATTCGACTGCCTTAATCGGTGTCATTCCTTCAAGAATTCCTACCGCCAGCGAAACAATAATTAATGATAAGAAGGCGTTTAATTTAAAGGCCATCATTAATACTAATAACAGTGCAACCCCTATAGTAACTGAAATAATTGGCATTTTTTCTCCCTCTTCCCCTTTGTGGTTTCATAAAAGGAGGCCGCATCCGTAAGAGGAGTTCACTCAAACTCTATAATCCGAGTCTTGATGATGGTTCATTCTTGCTGAAAGACGACTATATGATGAGTGTTAACTCCTTACTTCTGGGCCAAACCATTTTTTAGAAAAATTGATTCTTTTTTATTGATTACTTTTTACTTAGCATTTCAACAACTTCTCTTAAATCTGTTTTTGTTCCAACGTTTCCTGGGAAGATAACATAGGAAATTCCCGGGAACTTGCTCTCGCTGCCTGTTGTCCAGACAGGAATTCCAGGCCGGATTTGACCTGCTACTGTTGCTCTTTTCACTTCAAGACCGTTTGTCCCAATATCACTAGAGGTAATACCGCCTTTAGCAATAATATAGGAAGGTCTTACTTCTAACCGTTTTACGATACTTGTAACGGCATCGGAAATTTTGACAGCAAGCTTTAGTTCTTCTTCTTTCTTGCCTTCTCCGAGATCCAGTCTTTCTCTTCTTGTATAAACAGCCACATTTTTTCCTTCAATAATAAGCTTATTGGTGGTTTCTATTACTCTATCAAGTTCAGCTTCGAACTTTTCAGGTTCAAGTAAAAGATGAACATTGAATTCGATAAATTCAACGGCATTAGACTTTTTCAGTTCTTCAAACTGTTCTGTTGTCTTTTTAACATGGGAGCCAATAATGACTAACCCGCCATTGTTGCTATCTTCACTCATGATTTCCTCACGAGTGAGCAGATTTTTATCGCATACGCCTCCGATTACTTTCGTTAGTGCGGCTGCGCTTCTGAACATGAAATTCTTTCCTTTATTCATCGCTCTAATTAAAGCAATGGTAAAGATTTTGACATCCGCATAATCAACTGCATTCACAATGACTTTATTAAAGTTTTCCACTTTCAGAAGCTGCTGTTCAATGGTGTCAATATCTAGTGCACGCAGGCTTTCAAGCGAAATATAGGTCATATTCTCAGCTTGATATTCACCATTAGATTTTTCTTCGGCCCACTCGCCTAAATGTGATTTGGTATAACCGAAGGTGCGGTCTTTCGCAAATTCAGTTTCCCCTGCAGGGACAAGATACTCATCATATTGAACAAAGTGGATATTATCGATTGTGAAGCGTCCGCCTTCTTTAAAGAAGGGAAGGATTACCTCGCCATCAAATCTGTTATCTGAGTTTGCTTCAACCGTTTCTTTTAACACTTGAGTTTCTAGTGGATAATGGCCTCTTAATGTTGAATCACCACGGCTGATAATGGTAAATTTGTGATTGTTTCTTTTTGCTGCCTCCACAATATTAGCGGCAATTTCTTGATGCGCTTTTGTTGTTTCTGCAGCAGTAAATCCACGTGAATTTGTTAAGATAAAGAACATGGAGTTGTCTTCTTGAAAGCCTTTGTCGATACTTTCTAAAGACCAATCTGTATAAACCGAAACTCCATGAACGGTTTGAACTCCGGTTGGGTCATCATCGAGTACGATGATTTTTTTATTTAAATTCTTAAGTTCCTTTTCAATCATTTCATTCACAAGGCTTGTATCAACAGAAGGGATGTTGTTAAAAACTTCTTCTACTAATCTTCTATTTGAATTCATGGATTAAGAACCCCTTACTTCAACATTTGCTAGTTTTTCATAATATTGAACGATACCGCCGTGATCATCCATTAATTTTCCATCCACTTTTAATGCATGGAAGATTTCTAATAGATGGCTTGACAATGGAAGCGGAACGCCAATTTCATGAGCTGTATCCATTACGTTCGTAATGTCTTTCATATTGATGGCAATGGTTCCGCCTGGCGCAAAGTTTCTTTCAAGAATTAATGGAACTTTTGCATCAAGCACTGCACTTCCTGCTAATCCGCCTCTGATTGCTTGATACATTTTTTCAATATCAATTCCAGCTTTAGCTGCCAATACCAGGGCTTCAGACATTGCTGCAATATTCAGGTTTACAATGATTTGGTTAGCTAATTTGGCTGTAACTCCGCATCCGCTGTCTCCAACTAATGTAACCGCACTTCCCATATCGAATAGAACTGATTTTGCCGCTTCGAAGACGTCTTCCTTGCCGCCAACCATGATCGCTAAAGTACCATCAATTGCTTTAGGCTCGCCGCCGCTGACCGGTGCATCCAAAAAGCCAACGCCTCTTTTTGCTGCATCTTCCGCTAGTTCCTTTGAAACAGCGGGAGTAATGGAACTCATATCAATAATAATGGAGCCTTCTTTAGCCCCTGCTAAAATTCCATTGTCACCTAAAACAACAGATTTTACATGTTTAGATGCCGGAAGCATAGTGATGATAATTTCACTGTTTTCTGCTACTTCTCTTGGTGAATGAGCTTTCTTTGCACCCGCTTCCAATAATGTTTGTAAGGCATCTTGATTAAGATCATTGACTGTTAATGTATGTCCTGCTTTAACAAGGTTTAATGCCATAGGTTTTCCCATTATGCCTAATCCGATAAATCCAATCTTCTTTGTCATGCTGTTTTCCTCCTAATGCATTATGTTATGAAATGCTGATACCCGCTTGAAAAATGATTTTCTACTTTTATCATCTTGATTGGGTCATCCGCTTTGAAATTGAAAGTTTGCAAGCAATCGCTTACATCTGTGTTTACGTTTTAAATTGTATACTAAAAAATATTTTTTGTATACATTTTTTATTTAAAATGTATACATTTTATGAATTTCCGTATGCGAAAAGTGAATTTTACTTGTTACTTCAGTGATTTTATTAAAATAATTTGGTACTATGAATATAATTAGAAATTGAAAAACTGGGGTGGATTTTGTGTTTGAAAGTAACAGCTCACGACCGGCGTATCACCATTGTTATGAAATTCTTCGCGATAAAATTTTAAATGGTGAGCTTTCTGGCGGTACTAAGATCGTTGAGGAAAAAATTGCGGCGGAGCTTGGTGTCAGCAGAACACCGATACGAGATTCGATCCGAAAATTAGAATATGAAGGACTAGTAGTGAAAAAGAGAGTGGTAAATCCAACGGAGAAGGATTTACGAAATATGTTTAGTGTCCGGATCTTGCTTGAAGGGTACGCAGCCCGTTGTGCGGCAAACTTCTTAAAAGAACCTGAAATTGAAAAACTATACGAATATGTTGAGATTGGCAGAAAGGGCACCAAAGAGGAAATCATGTCTGCTAATGAAAGTTTCCATAATGATATTGTGCATGCAAGCAATAATCCTGTCATGATTGATATCATCGATCGGATGCAGGCAATTATTTATTTGTTTAGAAAAACGGTTGTTATTTATAATCGTCCGCATCTAATTGATGAGCACGAAGAAATTTATGAAGCAATCAAGGCAAGAGATGGTGAAAAGGCTGAAATCCTGATGAAAAAACACTTAGAAACGGACTTGAACTTTTATCTTCATGTCATGAGTAAATGAGTATCGTTATTATGAAACAAAAGGTGCCCTTAACAACATTTTAAGGGCACCTTTTGTTCTTTTATTTTTTTGATAATAAGCGGACAAATTTTGTCATTACTGGCTCCATTGCTTGCTGCATTTCTGCCATGATCGTAGATAGATGTGCCATTTGTTGCTTTTCGATACATGTTTGAAGGTAAGAGACAGCAGCCATCGAAATTTCTGTATTGACATTTACTTTACAAATTCCCAATTCAATAGCTTTCTTCAGAACATCATCAGGTGTTCCAGAACCGCCATGCAGAACAAGCGGAATCCCAACTGCTTCACGGATTTTTTCTAGAAGAGATAAGTCAATTTTAGGTTCTCCCTTGTACATTCCATGAACCGTACCAATGGCAGCAGCTAAAAAGTCAACGTTTGTTTCAGCCACGAATGATTTGGCAGCTTGAGGATCTGTTAAAGTACCATCTCCTTCTTCTTCGTCAGAGAATGCCCCTCTAGCCACAGAGCCAATTTCTGCTTCAACAGAGACTCCTGCCATATGGGCAATTTCCACAATCTCTTTGGTAAAATGGATATTTTGTGCCAGATCATATTTAGATCCGTCGTACATCACTGATGTGAAGCCAGCTCGAATGGCTCGAACAATGGATTCCTTTTCATAGGCATGATCAAGATGCAGTGCAACCGGAACTTTTACTTTTTCCGCCATTGCTTTGATCATGGCAGCAAAACCTTCAACATAAACTGTAGGAAAATAACGTTCTCCTAAAGCGATAATTACTGGTGTACTTTCGCGCTCGCTTACTTGGATAGCAGCTTGTGCTGTTTCTAAGTTATATACGTTAAAAGCTGCCACTGCATATTTTCCTTGTTGTGCCTGTGTTAACATTTCTTTTGTATTCACTAACATGATTATTTCTCTCCCTTATTTGATAGATTAGGTCGAGAATATTGTATACATTTTTTAGTTTTTTGTATACATTTCATTTCTGTATTCTATTTGTTTCTGTATATTGGTCATTTTTATATTTTCTTTTACGATTCTCGTAAAATAGGAAGGGTGCAACAACGGAAGGAACCGCCAGATTTAATGATTTCTGTGATATCCACCTCAATAACTTCAAATCCCCGGTTACGAAGCTGTTTGTTTACATTCCCATTAACCGGCAGACTAAAAACCCGTTTGTTGCCTATACTTAATACATTTGTGCCCAATTGAAATTGTTCTTCTTGCGAAACCTCAATTAATTCATAGCGTGAAGCAAAAAAATCGATGTCTTTTTTCCTTAAGGCATTTGGGTAAATAAGGGCCACTTCAGGTGAAACGACATTAAATATACAATCTAAATGCAGGTATTTATCTTTAAATGGGATGGTAATGACCTTGAATTGAGTCAACAGACTCTGTAAATGTTCAGCTGCTTTTTGGTCCGTCCGATTGCTGAGCCCCACGTAAATTGTTTCTCGATCAATCACAACATCTCCGCCTTCAATTCGTTCCTCGTATAAATTATAATAAGAGATTTCTTCATCCTCCAGCCATTGTTTTAAAATGTCTTCCTCCCCTGCACGAACATCTGTTGCCATCTTGGCAACAAAGATTGTTTGCCCTAGTGTAAAACCAATATCCCGAGTAAATACTTGTTCAGGATATTTTTTATGGTAAGGCAATAAACTAACTTCGATACCATGTTTCTTCAGTGTTTTGACAAATTCACCGTGCTGTTCGAGCGCACGTTCAATATGGATCCCTTCATTTTTAAAATGCTCTTGCGTTTCATTAATTACTTCGCGGATTGTCATATATTGAGGCTGACAAAGGATTACTCGTCTTAATACATCGTATTCACTCATGCAAAAAGTCTTGTTGTTTGTTATTGGGCTTTCTGTCATTTTTTCGCCCTCCTGTATGCTCTTTTTAATCTAGGTTTTCCTAAACGTTCGTAATTATCAAATAGTGGCGTAAAACCCCTTTCTTCAGAAATGGGGATATAAGCCATATTTTTCTCTTTTTACTATCAATTCCTAATCCATAGTAGTATAATAAGCATGTAGAACATACGTTCTGTAAAGAGGTGAAAAAATAAATGGAACCCCATAAAAAGAACATGAAAGAACAGAAGAAAAAAGAATCGAGAGGTGATATTGTCATTCGGAAATTTCCTCTCCGTTTAACCAGCGAGGAGAAAAGATTAGTCGATTCTTTACGTAAAGAAGTAGCAAATTTGTGGAATGACTGCTTAGATCTCCATTGGTGGCTATATGATGCCTATCAGGTTTGGACAAGTGCATCTGAAAAAAAGCAATGGTACAATGCCACCACTCATAAATTACATTCGCAAGCGATTCAAGCGATCATCGAGTTACATGAAGAAACGTGCAAAAGAACAAGGGAGCTACGGGCAAAAGGCGAGAAACAGTGGCGTTACCCTTGGAAATACAAAAAATTTTTTTCCGTTAAATATAAAAAAGCTGCGATTAAATTAACCGGTAAAAAGCTCAGGTTTAGCAATGGAAAACGACAATCCCCCTTAGTGATCCCTCAACCGAAGCACATTGATTTCCATACGATAAAAAGTGCCGAAATCGTTTGGCACAAAAATCAATATTGGATGCATCTAGCAGTGGAAGTACCAAAACAAAAGCAGGTCCAAGGTAAAAAGGATGCCGGCTGCGATTTAGGAATCATCCATGCGGCCGTTTTAAGTAACGGGAAAATTCACCTCATTGTAACAGGAAGAGAACTTCGCTCGTTACAGCGCTACAGAAACAAAAGGTTGAAAGAGTTTCAAAAGCTGATTAGCCGGAAGAAGCCAGGTTCGAATAAAAGGCATAAACTCATTTTGCGTAAACGCCGTTTTTTAGAAAAACTGGAGCGAGTGGCTATAAAGTGTATCGTGCTACATCAAAAACTGGAACTTACAGTCAAGTTGGCTCCATTACAAGCGGGAGCACAGTAAAATTTACTAATAAGTCATTAAAAAAAGGAAAAACCTATTACTATAAAGTAAGAGCGTATCGCACTATAAACAAGCAAAATTTTTATAGTAATTACTCTGCCATTAAAACGTATAAGCATTAAGGTACCATGGGAACGGTTTCTAGTGGTTATCAAAAGCCTCAATAATAGAAGCAGTTTTTTACATTAATTCCCCACCCATTCATAGGAATTCCGGTATCAGTCTTTTAGCAATAATATCAGCTAGCCCTATCCAAAAGTCGGGTGGATAGGGCTCCTTCTATTGGTCTATCTACTTTGTAATATATTTTAAAGCATATGAAGCAAGTTGTACCCGATTTTCTAGATTTAGTTTTTCCAAAAGGTTTTTCATATGATTCTTTACGGTATTCTCAGAAATAAACAGTTGTTCGGCTATTTGTTTGTTTGTTAACCCTTTTGAAACTAATAGCAGTATTTCTTTTTCACGAGGAGTTAAGGAACTAATGGATGGAGTGTTTTGTAAATCCCGTTCTCTAAATTGATAGAGAAGTTTTCCTGCAAAATCTTTAGCAGTTGTATTAGACCCCTCTATAATAGAGCGTAAGTATTGCAGCCAATCATCCGGATCCATATTTTTCAGTAAATACCCTTGAGCTCCATACTGTATAGCAGTAAATAAATCCTCGATATAATCTGATACGCTTAAAATGATAACCTTTATATATGGGTATCTTTCCTTTATTATTTTCGTTGCCTCTAATCCGCTCAAAACGGGCATATTAATGTCTAGTAATAATATATCTGGAAGCAGTTTTTCACAGAGCTCAATCGCCTCTTTTCCATTCGTTGCCTGCCCCACAATAGAAAATAGAGAATCCCCCTCAAGCATTTCGGTGATGGCAAGACGCGCATGAGGATGATCATCCGCAATTAATATCCGGTAATTTTCCATTATTGTTTCTTGACCCCTTTAATTATTATTTTGCTGCCAAGATTTTTTTCAGAGGAAATAACGATGGCAGCTCCTAATTTGGATACTCCCTCTTTCATCATAAGAAGCCCGTATTTGCTTGGCAAAATTTCATTTTCGAAAAATCCTCTTCCATTGTCCTCTATGATTAGCTTCCATTCATTTGGACGGGTTTTGAAGTGAAGGGATGCACATTTTGCATCGGAATGCTTTCTTATATTTGTGAATGCTTCCTGTATCAAACTAAACAGCTGAACTTCTTCTGCGGGAGTAAAATAGTTTTCATTTATACTAATTGAAAATTTTAGATCTATACCAGAAACCGTATTCCAATCATCCAGCCAACTCTCAATTCTCTTTGATAGAGTAACGTGTTCAGATGGACTAGTCCTTAAATTGTAAATGGCTTGTCTGAGGTTCGAATCAATTGAATTTACTAACCCCTGTGCATCATTAAGTTTTCCCTTTTTTAAGTTAACATTTAATAAAAATAACGTTTGGGCAATGTTGTCGTGTAATTCTTTTGCCAGCCTTTCACGTTCTTCGTATATAGCACGTATTTCACGTTCTGAAGATATGCGATGGTTTTGTTCCTTGATCGTCTTAAACATCCAGTTTGAAAAAGCGAAGGAAACGATAAATGTTAAAATTGTAATAAAATAGTTTCCTGTTTCCATTGACATGCCTTGAAGGAAAGGACCGCTGTGCCGTAAAAACTCAAATCCACCAATAATAATGGTGGGAATTAAAATCGTAATCCATTTAAGATCTCTGTATAACATTGAAAATTCCCCTAAAATTCATGAATTTTTTATTCTAATAGTAACATGAACATAATGTTTAAAAAATCTCTGTCAAAATTATGTCACACTTTTCAAAGAAAATAGCCCTTATGAGTCATATGTAGTACAACCCTGTCTAAGGTAAATTAATATTATCAAGTTCATTATAGGGGGAGCAAAGACATGAAAGTTTTTAAACTATTAGTACCAACCTTTTTAGGATTATTTTTATTTGCAAGTGTTGCAAGTGCTCATGTTTCGGTAATGCCTAAACAATCTACAACAGGTGCGTGGGAAACGTATACAGTTAAGGTACCAGTTGAAAAGGATGTGCCGACAACAAAGGTTACGATTAAAGCGCCGGCAGGAGTGGAAATTAAATCATATCAGCCAGTTCCAGGATGGAAATATTCTGATGAAAAAGATGCGAAGGGTTTTGTAAAATCATTTACATTTGTAGCGACAGGGGAAGGAATTTTGCCAGGTCAGTTCCAACAGTTTACCTTTGTAGGAAAGAATCCAGACAATGCAACAAAAGCAGCTTGGGATGCGTTTCAATATTACAAAGATGGTAGTATTGTAGAGTGGACAGGAGATGAAAGTTCCCAATCTCCACATTCCATTACGGATATTGTAGCAGGTTCAACAGAAGACCATCATGATGCAAAGAATTCGAACGAAGAAACTCAAAAGACTGATAAAGTAGAAACAAAGACGGAAAAAACAAGTGACTCTCTTCCTTTAATCTTATCAGGGCTTGCATTATTACTTTCAATAGTTGCGAGTGTCCTTGCTTTTCGTAAAAAATAAAAATTAGTAACCAAGAGCAGTGGTTTTTAAATGCCTACTGTTCTTTTTTTTACTGCCGATATAGTCGGTGCGGTGAACCGTATCATAAAGATGTGCAGTTTTAAATAAATTTGGGAGAATATTCGAGTAAATAAATTTAGGTTAGTGTATAAAAAGATGGCGACGTCTTAGATACTATAAAAAATTTACAATTTTTCTAGATTAGACATTTTACTTGTGCTCTATTGAAATAGATAAGGGGCACCAAAAAGTAAGTCGAAACTCATTTTTGGGACATCCCCGTCTCACTTCAGTTATTGTTTATCTGTAGCAGTCCATAGAATCGCAGTCGGATTTTGGGCTGTTAAAACTTGTATACCATGCCACTCCATTAAGGATGCTTGCGGTTTATAATCACTGTCGAGCATGAAGGCGCGATTGACATCTTTTACAGTGATTTGGTAGTTCGCAGGTGGATTAATGGCATCGTTTGGATTGGAATCGAACGAAACAGCAATCCCTTGAATGCTCTCAATATCACTGGTGGTTGTTCCTGCAGGAAGTTCCACAGTGGTTGCTGCAGGGTTGTCACGTGTTATTGACCAATCCGGAACGTGATGATTGGAAATGTACAGATTAGGATCTCCTTTCAATTTTATGCCAATCGCTGTTCCTACTCCTGCTGAACCATTCGCTGGTGAAGTCGATTTGTTGAATTCTACATACAGGTAATTGCGTTGATCGGATACTTCCTGCGAATCAGGGTTCGCAATTGGTTCAATTTTTCCTTCACGAATCATTTCCTTTGCCATGACTTGATAGGACCATGGATTTTGATCCATTATGTATTCCCGAGTGCGATTGGAAGGAAGCTCTTGGGAAGCATTTAGGAAGAATCTGTATCCGCTCGTCGAATCTCCAGCCTTTACGGCACTAAAATTGTTATTGCTAGTAGATGTGTACATAAGAGGATGGTCTTGTTCCTTTAAACCGTCAAAATCAACTGTTCCGTGACCAGGTGACTGATACTTTTCCGAAATTACCTTGTGATTTGGATCCAGTTTTACCCGATAAATCCACTCGATATCGGTTGTGCGGCCCCAACGTGCCATTAATGCCGGAGTATTTGTACCGCCATCCTCGTTTGAACAAATCACCGTATATTCAATGGTTATATTTCCATTTGCATCCTTGGATTGGGTATGATACATCATAAGCGGCACATCGGTATAATTATTCTCATAAGCGCCAGGGATGTTTGGCAGATTGCGGCCATATAGGATAGGTGAAAAACGGTAGCCTAGTGCATCCTCAGAATCAGAAGATGCCACGTTTGTATCCATTTTTATAATATTGACCTGTTTCGCTCCTTCTGGAGACTTGTCCAGATTAAGGGAAGCCTTCAATGTATGAACACCCGGATCCACGTGTCCAAGAGCTACCTTGTAAGTGAACTTTTTCTGTCCCATAAAGAGAACAATATCCTGGTTGTATTTTCCATCCAACGTTAACGTGATGACCGCTGATTCCTGGCCCTTCTTGCTCCAATCCACACCCGGAGCGATTGCAGTTAGATCAAGTAGTGCTTCACCTGAAGATGAAACTGTAAATGTTTTCTCAACTTGTTTATTCTCGGATTGGACTTGGGGAATGGACTCTGCCTCAACCAAGTTAAGCGGAATGGAGGCAAGAGAGATTGATAGAGCTAGTCCGGCAGCTAATTTTCTTTTCTTTTTCATTATTACCTCTCCTTTTTCATCATGAATGATCTACATAAATAAAAATATATAATTTCTATTAAATTCACATTATCTGTGAGTTAAAGTTATGTAAAATAATGTAAGAGTTTTGTTAAGCAGATTTCAAAGCAATAAACAAAAGTGCCTGACACCATCCGCATTTTGTCGAATTCAGCGACATTATTCGGAGAGTGACAGGCACTGTTTTTAAATAAAAGCAAACATATGTAAAAGAAATACACCTAGAAAAACACTCGCTGTTATGAGATGGAATTTGCGACGGAAGCCTGAAGCTTTTTTGTGTCGTAAATAACCAGCAAACAGGGTGAACAGAAGGGATAAAATAGCCAGGTAACCACTTAATAGCTTCAGGTGGCTAAATCCAATAACTGGCCCTAGTTCATATAGGTTGATTAATGCATGCCCAAAAATGACCGATGTTCCGTAAAGAGCAATCTTAATATGCCACTTCATTAGATATCTAGAAAACTTTGCAAGGCTGATTTTAACCTTTCGCAGAGAGGTTTTTCGGATCACTAGAAAAATAAAATACATATTGATATTAATAAGAAATAGAATGACTCCAATTTGGGCTAAAAGCTGTGCGGTTATAAGGATGGAGCTATCGTGAGGGCGAAAAAACCAAATATATACGATCGAAAGGATGATGGCAGCAATGTTTGCAAATATCCATAGCTTATGGTGGTGCATATTGAACCCCCCTTTGCTATAGCTTACCAAGGCCGGAATCCTCCTTCAAGCGCAAAATAAAGGTGCCTGACATCACCCGCAACATACGATCTTATTGGTTGGGGAACATGTTTAGGCACCCGATTAGATAAATAAGCGGAAAATTTCCGCCTATTTAGGAATTATCATTAAAAATAGCTTAAATAGACGGAGAAATTCCGCCTATTAACTCGAAAAGCTTGAAAATGGGGGGATTTTGCACTGCATAACCGGAAAAACTTCCCTTATTTACCCCAGAAGCAGCTCCATTCTGCTGTTAACCGGAAAAACTCCGCTTATTTTCCTTTCGCTGGTTTAATGAAGGGCAAGAAATGAACGTGAGATGGAAACCGTAAAACCATAAAACCAAAGGTGCCTGACACCGAGAGGGGGGTGTCAGGCACTATTCTTTACGCCTCTACTGCAGTGAAAAATTGTGGTAAGTATTCTTTATGTGCTTCTAGCATCTCATCTAGAATTTGTTTTGCAATGGTATCAGAAGGTACAAGTGGATTAATGGTCATTGCCAGTAGTGCTGTATTGTAATCTCCAGTTACGGCAGCCTCCGCAGCGACACGCTCAAATGATTTAATTTGCTGGACCAGGCCTTGGACGGCAACAGGTAATTCACCTACTGAAATGGGTTTAGGGCCTTCTTTTGTAATGATACAGTTTACTTCCACGGCAGATTCAGCTGCTATATTGGCAATCGCGCCATTATTTCTTGTGTTGACTGGCTGGATGTCACGTTTATCGTTATAGATCGAATTGATTAGGTTGCAAGCAGCATCACTATAATAAGCACCACCGCGTTGTTCTAGTTGAGGAGGTTTAATCGCTAAATTTTGATCCTTATAAAGTTCAAATAGTTCCTTCTCGACTTGCTTTACCACTTCAGCTCGCGTGCCTTCTTCGTTAGCTGCGCGCATCTCTTCTTCTAACATTTCACTAGTTTTATAATAATAACGGTGATATGGGCAAGGAATCGCATTTAAGCCACGAAGGAAACCAGGCTCCCAATTGATGGCCTTAATATTTTTCATGCTTATTGCATTTTCTGGGTCCGTCATTTTTTCAATCACGTCACCAAGTACACTTACACCATCTACATAAACATTCAAACCAAATACCATATGATTAAGCCCGGCGAAGTCGATGGCTACTCTTTCGGGAGCCACTTCAAGCATTTCGGCTGTTTGCATTTTTATGCCAACAGGAACATTACAGAGTCCCACTACTTTTTTAATATTACTATAACGGAGTACAGCTTCCGTCACCATGCCCGCAGGGTTTGTGAAGTTTACTAGCCATGCATCAGGGCATAATTCTTCGATATCCTTACAAATTTCCAAAATGACTGGAATGGTTCGCAACCCTTTAAATAATCCACCTGGCCCGTTGGTTTCTTGGCCAATGACATTATATTTTAAGGGGATTCTCTCATCCTTTGCACGAGCATCCAGTAATCCAACACGGAATTGAGTGGTAACAAAATCTGCGTCTTTAAGTGCTTCACGCCGATCAAGAGTTAAATGTACCTCAATGGGTAGACCGGCTTTTTCTATCATGCGTTTGGCAAGAGAACCGACAATATTTAATTTTTCTTGTCCTGCCGGAATATCAACCAACCATAATTCCCTAATGGGCAGTTCATCGTATCTTTTAATAAAACCCTCTACAAGTTCAGGAGTATAACTTGAACCTCCGCCGATTGTTACAATTTTAATCCCTTTTTTCATGATTGTGCACCTCCGGATATTTTTAACTACTATGAATATCAATGAAGTTTTTCTGTTCATCGAAAGTGTACCTCCAAATAATGCCAGTGGTAAATAGAATGGAGGGTTTTAGTAACAGTTGTCGTTAAAAGTGATTTGTTACTTTGTGAAAACACTATGTTTCATAAAACATGTGGTATGATAATTCCAATGATAGAATCATGTCGACTGGAGGGGATATTTCTTTGTTTTCAAATGAAGTGATCAGCACTTTTAATGATCTGGAAATGTCTTTATTTAATTATGTTATAAAAAACGTTGATAAAGTAATTTATATGCGGATACGGGAATTGGCAAAGGAAACGCATGTTTCGACTTCAACGATCCTGCGGTTTTGCCGAAAAGTGGATTGTGATGGATTTTCGGAATTCAAAGTGAAGTTGAAGTTATTTTTAGATAAAGACCAAAAGCCTCATTTGAGAAGTTCACAAGAGTCCTTATCTGAATTTTTGGAGCGGACTTTACAAGGAAATCTCGATTCTTATATCATGGATGCCGCGGAAATTATTGCCCATTCAGATAGTGTCCTCTTTATTGGTATTGGGAGTTCTGGAATATTAGCCGAATATGGAGCTAGGTATTTCTCAAGCTTGGATAAATTTTCCCTTTACATAAAAGATCCTCACTTTCCTATTAGTGCAAAGTATTTACAAAACAGTACGACGATTGCCTTGTCTGTATCTGGAGAGAATCAGTTTACGGTTACTCATATTAATCAGCTTAAACAAGAAGGAAGTAAGATTATCAGCATTACAAACAGTCAACATTGCACCGTTGCCAAACTTTCAGATGTAAATATCCCTTACTATGTAACAGAGGAAAAATATAAAACTTCCAATATAACAACCCAAATCCCAGTTATGTATATTTTGGAATCAATTGCACGTGAAGTGAACAAACATACAATTGAATAGAGTGCCTGACACCACCCACATAATAGTATGGATCATGAAAGGCACAACTAGTTAAAAATGACTAGTTGTGCCTTTTTGTGTGCAAAACTCCCGAAAAGAACATTCCCAGTGGAGTCATTATTTTTTTGTGAACGGTTGCATTAACGCCCTTGACGGAGGGATTGAGTGGTGCTATTATGTGTCTACGATAATCACATATAGGATTTAACATCACATATGTGATTTATAAAAAGGAGGGAGAGTATGTCGGTAAAATCGGCTGAACGAGTTCTCCAGGTATTTGAATTACTAGCCCATAATCCTGATGGGTTATCGATTAAAGAGGTTAGTGAAAAACTTTCATTTCCGCAGAGCAGCACATCGAACCTTATGGCCACTCTTTTAAAACAAGGGTATTTAAGTTTAGACAACATGAAGAAATATAAGCTTGGAGCAAAGTTAGTTCACATTGGCACCATGGCTATGGAGAACTTAGATATTTCTCTTCAAGCGAAGCCATATCTTGAAAAATTAATGCACAGTGTTCAGGAAACGGTATTTATGGCAACGCTGTCTGGGGAAGAGCTGGTCTATCTTACTAAAATAAACAGTAATCGATCGATTCGAACGACCGCTCAAACAGGATACAGTAAACCGCTTTATTGTACGGGGTTAGGTAAAACTTTTTTAGCGAATATGGCAGAGGAGGAAAGAAAAAGCATCTTAGATCGGATTGACTTAGTACCGATCACCGCGAAAACCATCACCAATAGGGAAGAGTTAGAGAAAGAACTGTATCAGTATTCATTAATTGGCTACACCATTGATGATGAAGAAAATGAAGAAGGATTATATTGTGTGGCAGCTCCCATTTTTGGTGCAGACCGAAGGATTCAAGCTGCTATTAGTGTGGCAGGTCCAAAAGAACGGATGCTGGCTCAAAAAGCAGAGGTAGTGGAACGCGTCCTTTGGACATCAAAGAAAATATCTGAAAGTTTGGGATGTATTTTATAAGAAACAGGGTGAGTACATGGATGTTATTAGCATTGGGGAGACGATGGTTTTACTAACCCCAAATACGCCTGGAAAAATGCGCTATTCCAATCAGTTTACCTCGAAGATAGCTGGTGCAGAGACGAATACGCTTATTGGGCTAGCTAAGCTTGGCCATAAGGCGGGGTGGATTAGCCGGTTAGGGAGAGACGAATTTGGAGCTCAAATCTTAACTGCCGTTCGCGGAGAAGGTGTAGATATTAGTCGAGTTGCTTTGGACGAGAATGCTCCAACAGGTGTATTTTTTAAAGAAATTATCAATCAAGATCGGGTTAATATTTACTATTATCGAAAAAATTCAGCAGCGAGTCTGCTCACCCCTGCTGATCTTGATCAGGAGTATATCGCTCAGGCGAAATTCTTATATATATCAGGAATTACTCCCGCTCTAAGTCCATCGTGTAGAGAGACCATTTTTTATGCGATTGAAATAGCTAAGGGTAACGGGGGAAGAGTTGTGTTTGATCCAAATATTCGCAGGAAGCTGTGGGAAGATGACGAAGCAAGGGCAACCATCTTAGAAATTGCAGGGAAATCAGACATTGTCTTACCTGGGATTGGTGAATGTGAATTTTTGTTTGGTACAAGGGATTGTGAAAAAGCAGCTCGTTCCTTCCTTGCTTTAGGTGCAGAGACCGTTGTCGTCAAGCTTGGCGAGAAAGGTGCTTATTATTCTACTGCAGATGAAAAAGGATATATTGATAGTTTTACAGTTAGTAACGTAGTCGATCCAGTTGGAGCAGGAGATGGTTTTGCTGCAGGAGTACTTTCTGGATTTCTCGATGGCCTATCTATTGGAGAGGCCGTGAAACGAGGCTGCGCGATTGGTGCTATGGTTGCTACCATAAACGGTGATATAGAAGGACTACCGGACAGGAGTGAATTGGAGAAATTTACTCAGTCAAACGTAAGGGACGAAGTTAATCGTTAGTTTTTAAAAAGGAAGGGAATGTCTAATGAGTACATTGCAAAAGATCTTAGATCACAAATTAATCGCTATTATACGCGGAGCACACCCTGAGGATACATTAAACATTGTTCGATCTTTATATGAAGGGGGGATACGAGTCGTTGAAATCACGATGAATTCCCCGAAAGCGCTATCTGCCATTGAGATGGTTGCTGATAAATTTGGTAAAGAAATGGCCGTAGGTGCAGGAACTGTTTTGGATCCAGAATCTGCTCGCAGTGCCCTTCTTGCAGGTGCGCAATTTATTCTATCTCCGACGATGAAGCCTGAAACGATTCGGATGACAAAAAGATATGGTGCGGTGAGTATTCCTGCCGCATACACTCCGACTGAAATTTTGGAGGGTTATGAACAAGGCGGGGATATTATTAAAGTTTTTCCGGCAACGACTTTAGGTCCGCAGTTTATCAAGGATATTAGGGGACCACTGCCGCAAATTCCTTTATTGCCAACAGGCGGTGTGGGCTTAAATAATATGAAGGACTATCTTGCTGCCGGTGCTGCAGGCCTCGGAATTGGCAGTTCTCTTGTGAATACAAAAGAGGAAATAACAGAGGAGTATTTAATGCGTTTATCTGAAAAAGCAAAGCAATTTACATTAGCAGCCAATAACTAATACTACTATTAAATGGAGAGTGTTCATTATGAAAATAACAGGTTATGAATTATTCACAGTCCAACCACGCTGGTTATTCTTAAAAATTGAGACAGATGAAGGTATTGTTGGTTGGGGAGAGCCAGTCATCGAGGGTAAAGCGGCAACAGTAAAAGCTGCAGTTGATGAGATGATGACTTATTTAGTAGGTAAAGATCCTTTAAGAATTGAAGATCATTGGAATGTTATGTACCGAGGTGCCTTTTACCGAGGTGGCGCTATTTTAATGAGTGCTATTGCTGGTATTGACCAAGCTCTCTGGGATATCAAAGGTAAGTATTTCAATGCACCAGTTTACCAGTTACTAGGAGGAGCGTGCCGTGATTCGATCAAGGTGTATTCATGGATTGGCGGAGATCGCCCAAGTGATACAGCCCGAGCTGCGAAGGAATGTGTAGAAAGAGGGTTCCAAGCGGTTAAAATGAATGGAACCGAAGAATTACAATACATTGATTCCTATGACAAGGTTGATAGATTACTAGAAAACGTGGCAGCTGTTCGTGATGCCGTTGGAAGAAATATTGGAATTGGTATTGATTTTCATGGCCGTGTACATAAACCAATGGCAAAAGTATTGGCTAGAGCCCTTGAAGAATTTAATCCTATGTTTATTGAAGAACCAGTCTTGCCAGAGAATAATGAGGCACTAAAGGAAATTGCTTCGTTAACTTCGATTCCGATTGCAACTGGTGAGCGTATGTTCTCAAGATGGGATTTTAAACCGTTATTACAAGGTGGATACGTAGATATTATCCAACCTGACTTATCCCATGCAGGCGGAATTACCGAATGTAAAAAAATTATTAGCATGGCTGAGGCATATGATGTTGCCGCTGCTCCGCATTGTCCATTAGGCCCTATCGCTTTAGCTGCATGCTTACAAGTAGATGCCACTGCACATAATGCGTTTATCCAAGAACAAAGCTTGGGAATTCACTATAACCAAGGCAGTGATTTATTAGACTATCTAAAGGATCCAACTGTCTTTGATTATGAAAACGGTTATGTGAAAATTCCACAAGGACCAGGTCTTGGTATTGAAGTGAATGAAGAGTTTGTTCGGAAAATGGCAAAAGAAGGCCACCAATGGCAAAATCCAGTATGGCGCCATCGTGATGGCAGCGTAGCTGAGTGGTAATTCTCTTTTTTGAATGGGTTGAAAAATGTTCTAGTCTGATCAACTATCGAAAACCATGCTGTTGTCCAGCATGGTTTTAATGCGTCTGGTATGATCCCCTGATACGCAGCCATCAAGGTATGAGTCTGTGCTAATTAAAAGGAACCCCTGACTATTGTTGAGGTGCGGAAGGAGTTGAAATACTTTGTAATGCCTGTTCTGCCTCATTTGCATATTGATTTTGTACTGCAAGATCCCCTAAAGCAACCATTCCCACTATTTGTCCATTTTCAATTACCGGCAATCGGCGAATTTGCTGCTGTGCCATCAAATCTGCTGCTTGATGAACATCCATATCAGGTGTACCTTGTACGATTTGCTGTGCAGTCATGACTTGAGACACTTGTGTTTGTGCATTTTCTCCCTGTGCTGTCGTACGAAGGGTGATATCCCGATCCGTTACAATTCCAACCATTTGTCTGCTGTTATTTACTACTGGAATCGCTCCAATATTATATTCGCTCATTAACGCTGCAGCTTCCTGTACGGTCTGTGTTTCGTTAACTGTAACAATATCTGATGTCATAATATCTCTTAATTGTGCCATGAAAATACCTCCAATTAAATTTCTCCTCTATAGGATGGGGAACATTAGCGAAATTATTAATGGTATTTTTAAACAAATATTGATTCCGTTGCTTGCCATTGCCAGTCACTCACATCATGGGTGTTTTTAATGGAAAAACCTTAGAGATAATGGAAAAACTAAACCACATTTTGTGCATTCGTTGACGGAGCAATCTGCTCAGAATAAGATGTGGAAAAAAGGGTCAAATGGGAATGACTGACGGAAAAAACATCATCGAAGGCAATTTTGACAGCGCTATCATTCTATCGTCCCATTCAGGGAAAGAGGAAGCAAGCTTACATAAGCTTCAATATAAAAAATAGATAGAGAGCGAGGAGAAACAGTGAAAAACGTGAAAAGGGGTTCTTTGTGGCTGGTTTTCTTTTTGGGCATCTTTGTGGCGGGGGTATCACCTAACACAAGCTATGCCAAACAGCCGGAATCATCTTATTGGTATCCCGAGCAATTATTGAATTGGACGCCGGAGAACGATCCGGATGCTGTGTTTAACCGCAGCCAAGTTCCATTGGGCAAACGGGACGTGTTATACAAAGTCAATGACCATGCCCAGTCAGATGCAAAGATAGTCGCTTTGTCTGCACTCAACCCCACAACGAGTGGTGTACCTTCCCAAGGCGGGAAGGAATTTTTGGCGAATACGTTCAGTTATTGGCAATACGTCGACATCATGGTGTATTGGGCAGGTTCTTCCGGTGAAGGGATTATCGTGCCGCCAAGTGCGGACGTTATTGACGCTGCCCATAAAAACGGCGTGCCGATTTTGGGAAACGTTTTCTTCCCTCCGACCGTCTATGGCGGAAAGGTTGCGTGGCTGAACCAAATGTTGACGCAACGAGAGGATGGCTCCTTCCCTGCAGCGGACAAGCTGCTTGAAGCGGCACGCTATTACGGATTTGACGGCTGGTTTATTAATCAGGAAACCGAAGGCGGAGATGCCAAGACCGCTCAAAAAATGAAGGATTTCCTCATCTATCTTCAGCAGCATAAGAGTGAAGGCATGCATATCATGTGGTACGATTCGATGACGAAGGACGGAAGGGTTAGCTGGCAAAATGCGTTGACCGATCAAAACAGCAGCTTCCTGCAGGATGGGGAGACACGTGTTTCTGATAGTATGTTTTTAAACTTCTGGTGGCGCAACCAGCAGTCTTCTGTTAATAAAGCTCAGGAAATCGGCAGAAGCCCGTATGATTTGTTTACTGGGATTGATGTGGAAGCAAATGGGACAAGCACAAACGTTGCTTGGGATGGGATTTTCCCTGAGGGGAAAGCGCCATTAACTTCATTAGGCATTTATCGCCCGGACTGGGCCTTTAAAACGGCTGAGACCATGGAGGAGTTTTATCAGAAGGAAAATGAATTCTGGGTTGGAAAGTCTAAAAACCCTGCAGCTACAAGTAAAAACGGATCATGGAAAGGGATGGCTCACTACTTTACCGCTAAAACCGCGATCGAGGAGCTTCCTTTTGTGACGCACTTTATTACAGGAAGCGGCAAGTTTTTCGCTGTAGATGGAAAGACGGTAAGCAATCAGTCCTGGAATAACCGCAGTCTCCAGGATCTCCTTCCGACCTGGCGCTGGCTGAAAGAGGGCGGCCAAGCTGTTGACGTAGATTTCGATTGGAATACAGCCTATTATGGCGGCAGCTCGTTAAAGCTTTCAGGAACAATCAAGGCAGACAACCCAACACATATCAAGCTTTATAAAACGAATCTGCCGATCCAAAAGGATACGGAAATCTCGCTGACATACAAAACAGATTTGAAAAAGCCAAACATGAAACTGGGAGTCAGCTATACAGACAAGCCCGACCAATTTGTGTTTTTTGATGTGAAAAAACGAACGGATCACCCGTGGACGACGGATTCATTCAAACTAAAAAAATACAGCGGTAAAAACATCGCAGCCATTTCGCTTTTGGTTGAAAGTGACCAGGATGTGAAAGATTTTACGACTCATATCGGAGAAATCAAGGTTTATAACAAACAGGAAAAACACAATTCCATTCATGCTCCGAACGATGCAAAGGTAAATAACATCGAGTTTAAGAAAGGAATCTACGCTGACGTTGTCCTTGATTGGAAGCCGTCTGATTCCGATGTGAGCCACTATGAAATTTACCGGAAGCTGCCGAACAATGAAAAAGAGTTTGTTGGTGCTACCCCTAATAAGGTGTATTACTTATCCAATCTGAAGAGAAGCGGGAAGGAAAGCAGCACCACGTTGGAAATTGTTGCGGTGAACAAAGAATTTAAACGAAGCGAGCCGACAGCGGTTACGTTCGATTGGCCGCCCTATCCAAAGCCGGAAGCCGATTTCGGTGCCGATCAAACGGTAGCGGCTCCGGGGCAGGAGATTCATTTTCTTAATCGTTCATCCGAAGTAACTGAAGAAGTGGAATGGCATTTTGAAGGTGGAACTCCAGCCCTAAGTAAGGAGGAAAATCCGGTCGTCACTTATGAAAAAGAAGGCGTCTACACGGTTACTCTGATTGCGAAAAACAGCGAGGGTGAAAGTGTCCTGACAAAAGAAGCGATGATTACCATTTCTGAAGCAGCCAAAGACATTAAAAATGTGGCGTTGAATAAGACCGCGATTGCCAGCGGGCAATGTGCTTCGAGTGAAGCAGCGAAGTATGCGTTCGATGGCAAAGACAACAGTAAATGGTGCGCATTGGGGAATGCCCCTCATTGGCTGCAGGTGGATCTGGGCGACCAGTTTGCCCTTTCCAAGTTTGTCATTCACCATGCACAAGCGGGCGGGGAACCGCAAGCCTTCAACACTCAAGCCTTTAGGATTGAAGTAAGCACGGATGGACTTAATTGGACGGAAGCTGTCAAGGTGACCGATAATACAGCGTCGGTTTCAGAACACAGCATCACGTTAACAAACGCACGCTATGTCCGTTTGTGGGTGGACAAACCAACCCAAGGCGGCGATACGGCCGCAAGGATATTTGAATTTGAAGCCCATGGATTTTTGAATCCATAACCATTACCAAGTGGCCATGGGGACGGTTCCGCTGGCTTTTTCCAGGTGAACCATTGGCGAAAAGTTATAAGAACCGTCCCGGCGACTTAAGGGGGCAGACCTCATTGCAGAGAATGCACTGAAGTCTGCCCCCATTTTTCATGAACTATTTTTAGATACACTGTAAAATCCATAGGACTTACTAGTAATCTATTGCTCGAAATTCCTAGCTTGTTAAAATGAAATCAAAGAAAATGATAGCGTTTTCGTAAAACTGAAATAAAGGAAAGCGGGTAGGATTCAATGAAAAAAACTGCACATATTATCTCCCATTCCCATTGGGACAGGGAATGGTACTTGCCTTTTGAACAGCACCGTTACTATTTTATCAAGCTGATGAATGAGCTGATCGACCAGTTCAAAAAAGAAGGAAATGATTTTCAATCGTTCCATCTCGATGGCCAGACGGTTCTTTTAGAGGATTATTTTGCCGTTCATCCGGAAAACCGGGAGACAGTCAAACAATTAATCGAACAGAAAAAGCTGCATATCGGACCATGGTATGTGCTCCAGGATGCTTTTTTAACAAGCTCTGAAGCCAATGTCCGGAACCTGCAAATCGGTTTACATGATAGCAAAGCCTATGGGCATGTCTCAAAGATTGGCTACTTTCCTGACACGTTCGGTATTTATGGGCAGGCACCCCAGCTTTTAAAGCAAGCGGGGATTGATACGGCGGCGTTCGGAAGGGGCGTCAAACCGACCGGCTTTAATAACACGGTGTCGGATTCTCCTGATTATGAATCTCCTTATTCTGAGATGATCTGGAAAGCACCGGACGGCTCGAACGTATTAGGTATTCTTTTTGCCAATTGGTACTCGAACGGAAATGAAATCCCGGCGGACGAAGCGGAAGCGAAGAAATTCTGGGATATAAAGCTCCACGATGCCGAAAAGTATGCGTCCACCCACCAGTTATTGTTTATGAATGGATGCGACCACCAGCCGCTGCAAAAAACGATTCCGCAGGCGATTGAAACGGCCGCTAGTTTATATCCTGATTACACCTTTAAGCATTCCAGTTTTGATGAATATACAGAGGCGTTAAAAGAAGCACTTCCAGAGAAGCTGCAGGTCATTGAAGGCGAATTGCGCAATCAGCGGACCGATGGCTGGTCGACGCTTGTTCATACCGCATCCAGCCGGATTTATTTGAAGCAATGGAACAACCACTGTCAAACCCTTTTGGAAAAAATTGCTGAGCCGCTCGCGAGCATGGGCTTTTTAGCAGGCGGGACTTACCCGAGGGAATATCTCCGCTTCATGTGGAAATCCTTGATGAAAAATCACCCGCATGACAGCATTTGCGGCTGCAGCGTGGATGAAGTGCACCGTGAAATGGAAACCCGCTTTGAAACAGTTTCGCAAATGGGCGAGGTGTTTGTATCAGAGCAGGCAGCAGAGCTTGCTGGTAAAATTGATACCTCGGGCGCACCAGAGGGCGGAATTCCCCTTGTTGTCGTGAATACAACGGGGTGGGATAAAGACGAAGTCGTCACGAAAATAGTCGATCTGGAAAAGGTGTATTTTTCGCAAATGCATTTTGAAGACATTCCAATCTATTTACAGGATAAAGAATTGCCAGCCTACAAGCTGGTCGATCAAGCGGGCAAGACCATCGAAAGTCAGCTCGAAAGCCCGGTGGTGGAGTTTGGCTATGATTTACCGGATGACAAGTTCCGCCAGCCGTTTTTTGCCAAGCGGGCTAAGGTTTCCTTCTTTGCAGAAAATATCCCGGCATTCGGCTACAAGACCTTCTATCTTATTCCGCAAGAACAGTCAGCCGGAGAACGTCCAGAACAAGCGGCGGATGGCGGGAGGGAGATGGAAAATGAGTATGTTCACCTCCTGTTTCATGAGGATGGCAGCTATGATCTAACGAATAAAGCAACCGGCAGGACCTTCCATCGTCTCGGTATTTACGAGGATACAGGGGATGTCGGCAATGAATATATGTTCAAGGAAGCAAAAGGACAGGAGCCGATTACGACAACTGGTATTCAGGCCGAATTCCGTTTGATTGAAAAATCACCGCTTCGAACCGAGCTTGAATTTACGCATACCTTAACCATCCCGGTTTCAGCGGACGACCGATTGGCGATCGAACGGAACCGCTTGATTTGGCATAAGGAAAGGGAAGCAGGCAGATCGGACGAAACGACGACCATTACACTAAGTACCGTTGTGACTCTCGAAAAGGGAATGAAGGGGCCGGCTTTCAAGCTGACAATTGACAATCAAGCAACGGACCACCGCCTGCGAGCCCTTTTCCCGACCGGATTGCAGACGGAAACACACCAGGCCGACAGTATTTTTGAGGTTGTGACCCGCCCGAATACACCGGAAAAAGAATGGGGAAATCCAAGCTTCTGTCATCATCAGCAGCGCTTCGCCAGCATTAATGATGACGAGTTGGGCTTAACCGTGGCCACGGACGGCCTTCAGGAATATGAAATCCTGCCAGCGGATGGAACGATTGCCCTTACCGTCCTTCGTTCGGTTGCTGAGCTTGGCGACTGGGGCTACTTCCCGACACCGGAGGCCCAGTGCATCGGGATGCAAACGGCGGAGTGGCAAGTGCTCATGCATGAAAAAGATGTGATTGCGTCAAACGCATTTGTGGAGGCGTATCAATATAAAGTTCCCCTTCAGGTTATTCAGACAAGTGCCCATGAAGGAACCTTGCCAGCTGACCATCAGTTTGTGAACTGGGAATCCGAGGGCCTTGCATGGTCATCGATGAAAGTGGCGGAAGAATGTGATGACGTGATGATTCGCTGGTTCAATCCGGCGCCGGCTAGTAAAAGTCTTGCGGCATCCATCCCCGCCCCGACGGATTGTACATCTTACAAGAGTACGATTCTTGAAGAACAAACCAATGATTCTAGCGAGCAGTATGAAGTCACAGGCTATGAAATTATTACACTAGGTTTTCAACATAAGCGATAGGAGAGGGAAAAATGACAGCAGTAATTCCAGAATCGATGCAAAAACTGATCCAACATGTGAAGGAATGCTTTCCTGGGGATCAAAAATTACACGATATGTTCGAGCAATGCTTTGTTAATACGTATACCACGACGCTGAAAAAGCTGGAAGACGGAAAAACCTTTGTCGTCACCGGCGACATTCCGGCGATGTGGTTAAGGGACTCTGCAGCACAAGTGCGCCCCTATTTGCTGGCTGCAGAGGAGGATGAGGAGCTGGCCGAATTACTCGAAGGGGTGATTCGCCAGCAATTCGCCTTTATCCTGCATGACCCTTATGCCAATGCGTTTAATGAAACGGAAAATGGCAGGGGGCATCAAACCGATCTTACCGACATGACCCCCCATATTTGGGAACGGAAATACGAAATTGATTCCTTATGCTATCCAATCCAGCTCGCTTATCTGTTTTGGAAGTCAACCGGCCGTACGGCTTATATAAAAGAAACGTTCCAAACGGTTTTGGAGACAATTATCCAGGTTTGGAGAACGGAGCAGGATCATGAAAATAAGTCCCCTTACCGGTTTGAACGGGCCGATGTGCGCCAGTCCGATACCTTGACCCGTGAAGGAAAGGGAGGGCGTGTGGTTCCGACCGGAATGACCTGGAGCGCCTTCCGCCCAAGTGATGATGCCTGCACATACGGATACTTGGTCCCGGCGAATATGTTTGCCGTTGTCGTGTTAGGGTATGCGGCTGAAATGTGTGAGATGGTATTACAGGATTCTTCCTTAAAAGAAGAGTGCTTAAAGCTTCGTGAGGAAATCAGGCAGGGGATTGAACAATATGCGAAATTGGATCATCCGATCTATGGAGAGATGTATGTCTATGAAACCGATGGGGAAGGGCGCGTTAACTTAATGGATGACGCCAATGTGCCAAGTTTGCTTGCCGCTCCGTATTTAGGGTATCAGTCATTTAAGGATGCGACGTATCTCAATACACGAGAGTTCCTTTTGAGCAGGGATAATCCTTATTTTTACGAGGGGAAATATGCTAACGGCATTGGCAGCCCGCATACACCGGATCACTATATTTGGCATATTGCTCTTGCCATCCAGGGGATGACCGCAGTAAGTGATGCGGAAAAACAGCAAATTTTGGCTTATTTTAAAAACACCGATGGCGGGACGAACTTTATGCACGAAGGCTTTAACGCCGATTGTCCAGAGGAATTTACAAGAGATTGGTTCGCGTGGGCTAACACGATGTTCAGTGAATTCGTGCTGAGTTTAACCGGTAAAGCTGTCAAAGGAAGTCCGCTTTATCATCATTTAATGAAAAATAACTAGTTTTATTGGAAAGGGTGGTGCCGTATGAAAAATGGTTCATGGATGATCGTTGTTTGTGAATGGATATGGAGGGCGATCACAGCAAATATATGCTGGATTGCCTTTACCGCCTTGGGACTCGGGGTATTTGGCTTTTTCCCGGCAACGGTTGCCCTGTTTACGATCGTCCGTAAATGGCTGAGAAAAGATACCGATGTACCTGTTTGGAAGACGTTTAAGCAGGTGTATTTCAAAGAATGGAAGAGAAGCAATGGAATAGGCCTTGTTTTTTACAGCATTGGCCTTTTTCTTTTTATCGATATTAGGATTACAGAGATCTTTATGTCAGGTGTTTTTGCCAGCTTCCTTTCGGTCATCCTATACATCCTGTTGATCATCTTACTATTGGCAGTCGGCCATTTCTTTGCCGTCTATGTCCATTATGAGCTTTCCAGTCGGGAATACATCAAACAGTCCTTTCTCGTCACCTTAACGGGGCTGCCTTCCATCATCTGGATTGGCGCTGGTTTTTTTGTGATTGGCTACCTGATCAATCAGGTTCCCGGCCTCATCCCGTTTATTTCTGCGGTGGCTCCTGCTTATTGGATGATGAAGGTTTGTCTTAATCGGTTTGCTCGTTTAGAACGGGTCTGTTAAAGGTAAAATGGCCGTGGCGATTTCCGATTCGCTGATAAATGTGTGAAATTCGCTGATAAAAGCTCCGGATTCGCTGATAAAATCAAAAATTCGCTGATAAAACATAAAAATTCGCCGATAAATCTATCAAACTAGTTTTTCTAAGTGCTTTTATTTCGCAGTTTTGTAGTTAAAAACAAAGAAAAAAGGGGAAATACAAGTGGAACTGTACTTTAAGGGGGACATATCAGCTGTCGCAGATGGTCTCGAGCTTGTTTCAAAACGATTAAAAGTTCAACTTTCTACTGATGGATACCCAATACAAGTCAAACATCAGCAAGGACCCTTAAGGGTTGTGAATAAAAACGGCCAAGGAGAAATTTCATTCGAAAAGCCGATTCATTTTTTCCGGGCGATTGGATTGTGGCTGGAGAATTTTCAAAAAAATAATGAATTCGATATCACCGAGAATCCTCAGTTCAACATGAGCGGCGTGATGCTGGATGCGTCCAGAAATGCGGTACCCACCGTTGCTGACGTAGAAAAGCTTCTGCAACACATGGCCGTCATGGGATTAGACACCCTCATGCTCTATACAGAGGACACCTACGAGGTGAAGGAATATCCCTATTTTGGATATATGCGCGGAAGATATACATTTGAGGAGCTGCGGGCCTGTGATGAATATGCCGAAAAGCTCGGAATTGACATGATCCCCTGCATTCAAACCTTGGGCCATTTACGGGAAGCACTGAAATGGAATTATGCCTCAGGCTTCAAAGACACCGATGATATCCTGCTCGTGGATGAGCCCCAAACGTATGAGTTTTTAGAGAGCTGTCTAAAAGCGGCCTCCGAGCCATTTCGAACCAAACGGATTCATATTGGCATGGACGAGACGTTTCAGCTGGGCCTAGGAAAATATTTGGAGAAGCATGGCTATGAAAACCATATTGAACTCATGAACCGGCATCTGCAAAAGGTCATCGCTATTACCGACAAGCTGGGACTGAAACCGATGATTTGGAGTGACATGTACTTCCCGCTGTTTGCCGAAAACAGCCCTTATAAGGATGAAAACGGCCGCATCCGCCAAGAAATTCTTGAAGGGATTCCGGATGTGGAGCTTGTTTATTGGAACTATTACCGGAAAGAACAAGAAGTGTATGAACGTGATTTTCAACACCATAAGCTGCTAGGCTCCACGCCGATTTTTGCCGGCGGGGCTTGGACATGGAATGGACTGGTGCCGAACTATGGCAAGGCAATTGCGACAACGGAAGCGGCACTGGCAGCCTGCAAACAGGAAGGAATCGACGAAATTTTTGTCACCTTGTGGGGGGATAACGGAGCAGAAACTCCGTTTGCAACAGCCTACCCGATCTTGCAATTATTTGCCGAGCACACTTACCAAAAGGACGTGTCTATTGAAAAGGTGGCCGAGCGTTTTGAATTTTGCGGTGAGGGGCACTTTGCCGATTTTATGAATTTGAAATTATTAGATGAAACACCGGGTGTCATGGAAGATAACATGAATACCTCGATGACGTCGAAAGTGCTGCTTTACCAAGATAGTTTAATAGGCTTATATGACGAAAATGTCCGCGGCCTTTCTTTAGGGGAGCACTATCAGCAGCTGGTACCCGTGCTTGAAAAAGCCAAACAGGAGAATCCAGCCTGGGAAGCCCTGTTTGATTTTTATGAACAGCTGGCGAGGGTGCTGGCTGACAAAGCGGAAATCGGCCTCAAGATCCTAACAGCGTATCAGAACAATGATTTTGAACAAATGAAATCCATTCTTAAGATTGTGGATCGAATCCAAGTGAATGTGAATCTATTAAGGCAAAAGCACCGAGGCATTTGGTTTGCGGCGTATAAGCCATTTGGCTGGGAAGTAATCGATATTCGTTATGGCGGTGTGATGACCCGGATGGATTCCGTCAAATACCGGATTCAGGAGTGGCTTGAGGGAAGAATTCCCCGGATCGAGGAATTGGAAGAAAAACGGCTGCGCCATGATGGGCCATGGGAAATCGTGGAGGGGCTAGTAGGCGGTAATGTCTATCATCGGATCGTCACTGCTGGCAACTTTTCATTATAAAAACTAGTGATAACGAGGTGAAAGCATGTTCTTAACAGAAAGAAAATTTGAAGAGCGCATCAGGGAGTTAGAGGGTTACCGGTACCGGGACCTGACGGCGATCAACTCATTTTTCGCCCAAGAGGATGATGGTTCGATTGGTGCTTATCCACCTGCAGCACATGATGAACAAAAGGTGATGAAACTCGGCGACTACTGGAAAGGCCGCGATCGCTATATTTGGCTTCATGCTGAGGTCGATACTCATTTGTCCACTGCCGATCAGCAGATTGTCGGTCTATTCTCGTTTGGAAAAACGGGCGGGGGCAATAATTCAGGCTTTGAGTCGCTTCTATTTGTCAATGGCAAACCCTATCAGGGTGTCGATTCCAATCATGAAGAAGTGCTCTTCGATAACGAAACGGCCAAGGGGACGATGCGCTTGGATTTCAGGCTCTGGTCAGGACTTGAGGGTGGAGGAGTTCCGACAGAAAATGAATTTAAACTTGAAATGGCCGTGATTGGCTGGCTGGATCGCCGGGTAGATCATCTCTATTACACGCTTTTAGCCGCGTATGAGGTATTAAAGGAAACGAGTGAAACAGAATCCTCTTATACTGTTTTGAAAAAGTTGATTTCGGACGCGCTTCAGTTCATTAATTGGACCGAGCCTGGCAGCCCTGAATTTTATCAGTCCTGTTATGCGGCGGAGGAAAGCCTGACGGAGGCGATTCAGTCCTTCACCAAAACTTCAGACATCACCATTCATACTGTCGGCCATACCCATATTGATGTGGCTTGGCTTTGGCGGTTAAAAAATACACGGGAGAAGTCGGCTCGTTCGTTTTCAACGGTCTTGCATTTAATGAAGCAATTCCCGGAATATTTATTTCTGCAAACACAGCCTCAGCTCTATGACTATATCAAAACGGATTATCCTGAGATTTACGCTCAAATAAAGGAACGAGTGGCAGAAGGCAAATGGGAAGCCGGCGGCGCGATGTGGCTTGAGTCGGACTGTAATATTCCGAGCGGCGAATCGCTTGTCCGCCAAATCCTGCACGGGAAGAACTTTTTTAAAGAGGAGTTTGGCGTCGATTGCGAGTATTTATGGCTGCCGGATGTGTTCGGCTATAGCTGGGCGCTGCCGCAGATTTTAACTAAATCAGGCATTAAAACCATGATGACGACGAAAATTAGCTGGAATCAGTATAACCGGATGCCGCACGATACCTTTTACTGGAAAGGAATCGATGGTTCCGAGATTTTAACGCATTTTATTACGACGCCGGAGCCCTGGAATTCTCCGGACTCTTGGTTCTATACGTATAATGGCTTTATTACCGCAAAAACGGTGAATGGCACTTGGAAAGGTTATCGTGATAAGGATTTATCGAAAGATTTGCTTCTATCTTATGGATATGGTGATGGCGGCGGCGGTGTTAATCGGCATATGCTTGAAATGCGCCGCAGATTTGATGCGCTGCCAGGGATGCCGAATGTAAAAACGTCGACAGCCGGGGAATTCTTTAACAAGCTTCACGAGAATGTGGCCGAATCGGATGGCTATATCCATAAATGGGATGGCGAGCTGTACCTCGAGTACCACCGGGGCACGTATACCAGCCAGGCATTTATGAAGCAGATGAATCGAAAATTGGAGCTCTTATACCGACGGGCTGAATTCCTTACTTCATGGCTTTCTGAAAATGGACAATGGATGGGAACGGACGAGCTGAAGAATGGCTGGAAGATCATTTTGCGCAATCAATTCCATGATATTATTCCCGGCTCCTCCATCCATGAGGTGTATGAGGATGCCAAAGAAGAATACAAGGAAGCGCACGAGCTAGTTCGAAACGTGGAATCCCGTATCATTGAGCGTGGGATCGAACAGGATGACCGCTCTGTCGTACTATTTAATGCGACCCACCTTAAGGGGAAGAAAAATGTGGCGGTCCAGCAATTTGCCGATTTTGCTGGAGGCGTTTGGAAAAACAGCAAGGGAGAAATTTTAACCCATCAAAAACGGGATAATGGCTGGCTGATTGAAGTTGACACCCTTCCATCCTTTGGGGCGAAGACGTTATATTTTGAACCGGCGGCAGCCGTTCCGGAAACGAATTCGAATTTCAACTATCAGGACCGGAAATTGGAAACCCCGTATTATTTGGTTGAATGGAATGAATTTGGGCAAATGACGTCCCTCTTTGATAAGGAGGCAGGCCGTGGGGTTCTCGCTGAGAATCAAAAGGGGAATATCCTGCAAATTTTTGAAGATAAGCCGCTTGCCCATGATGCTTGGGATATCGATCTCTTTTATCAAGAAAAAATGGAGGAAATCCGTGATTTAGTCAGATTTGAAGTCGTGGAAAATGGGGAATTATCGTTTACGATTCTTGCCAAGTGGACGTATCATCATTCTGAAATCTCCCAGCGGATTGTCTTTTATCAAAATGACCGCCGCATTGATTTTGAAACAACGGTGGACTGGCATGAAAAGAGAAAACTGCTGAAGGCTGCTTTCCCAGTAGATATCCGCGCCACCGAGGCCACGTATGATATTCAATATGGAAATGTGAAGCGCCCGACTCATTGGAATACGAGCTGGGATATGGCTAAATTTGAAACGGTCGGCCATCAGTGGGCCGACCTGTCAGAACCAGACTATGGGGTAAGCCTGCTGAACGATTCCAAGTATGGCTACGACATTAAAGAACACATCATGCGGATCACTCTATTAAAATCCGCGATTCATCCTGATCCGCAAGCAGATCAGGGAACCCATTCGTTCGTTTATTCGCTTTACCCGCATATCGGGGACTGGCGCAAAGCGAAAACGGTGGAAGCGGCGTGGGATTTGAACGATCCTGTTGTGGCTTCTGAAGGGAAATGGGCAAAGGAAGAGTCCTTCCTCGTAATGGATGCGGACCATGTTTGGATTGATGCGATTAAGCCGGCCTATGATGGCAACGGCATCATTATCCGCCTTCATGAATATGAAGGCCGCAGAGGTAAGGTTTCTCTTGATGTTGCCAGAGGCATCAACTCATGGGTAGAAACCAATTTGATGGAAGAACCTATTGGAGAGGCATCGGCATCGCCGATTGAGTTTGAAATCAAACCGTATGAGATTAAGACTTTTCGAGTTTTATAGGACTAGGCTGTGTTAATGGTGCTTCGTTATTAATAGACACAAGAAAAGACGTATGAATTGGCATACGTTTTTTCTTTATTTATCAAGGTTTCTGAGAAATCAGAGGGTCCGCCCGGACTTATCGATTGGTTTGGGATCAGGTAAAGCACCCGAGCTGATAAATAGGCGGAAAAATTCCGCTTAATTCGTAATTATTATTAAAAAAGGCTTAAATAGACGGAGAATTTCCGCCTATTGACTCGAAAAACGTGAAAATAAGAGATTTTTCATTGCATAAGCGGAAAACCTTCCCTTATTTCCCCCGAAACGAGCTCCATTTTGCATTTAACCGGAAAACCTCCGCTTATTTT
Source organism: Neobacillus sp. KR4-4 (assembly GCF_042136325.1). Taxonomy (NCBI): domain Bacteria; kingdom Bacillati; phylum Bacillota; class Bacilli; order Caryophanales; family Bacillaceae; genus Neobacillus; species Neobacillus sp. KR4-4. Next base: position 26,773 of record NZ_JBHHJU010000018.1, on the reverse strand, counting down.
ACTTTTGCCAGGTTCTTTCATCTGATTGTACTAAATTCTAAGATTTTTGCACTTAATCCCAAATTAGTCAACTATAATTAGGTCTCCTTTCCCTATAAAATAAAGGTATGGAAGTGCTTACATAACATTTGGAGGGAGGAGAAACATGAAAAAGATATTTAGCGATCTCTATAAAAATCGAGTTTGGCTGCTTATGGTGTTACCGGGAACAATTTGGCTGCTCCTATTTTCATACTTGCCGATGTTTGGACAGGTATTGGCCTTTAAAAAGTTCCGAATTGATCCCGATGGATTTTTTGCCAGCGTCATGAATAGTGAATGGGTGGGCTTTGACAACTTCAAATATTTATTCAGTACAAATGATGCCTGGATCATTACCAGAAATACCATCCTCTACAATCTTGTCTTTATCGTATTAGGGCTGATAACGGCGGTTGCAACAGCTGTCTTGCTCAGTGAGTTAATCAATAAGAGGCTGTCGAAGGTTTACCAAACTTCTATCTTGTTCCCGCATTTTATTTCATGGGTTATCGGCAGTTATTTTGTCTTCACTTTCTTAAGTACGGAACACGGTTTGTTAAATCATATTCTGGGCTGGTTCCATGTCGACCCAATATCGTGGTATAGCGAATCGAAATATTGGCCAATGATTCTCGTGTTCATGAGCATGTGGAAGGGCGTTGGTTACGGCAGTATCGTTTACTTGGCCTCCATCGTCGGGATTGACCGGACGTATTACGAGGCAGCGATGATTGATGGGGCTTCAAAATGGAAGCAGATTAAACATGTTACCCTGCCCATGCTTAAGCCATTAATGATTATCCTTACCATCATGAATATTGGGCGGATTTTCAATTCGGATTTCGGATTGTTTTATCAAGTGCCAAGAGATTCGGGAGCTCTCTATGGGGTGACCAATGTCATTGATACCTTCGTATACCGAGGGCTGATGAATCTGGGGGATATCGGCATGAGTACGGCTGCAGGTCTATACCAATCGGTTGTTGGATTTATCCTCGTGATCATTACCAATTACATTGTCCGTAAAGTGGATGAGGAAAGTGCCTTGTTTTAATGTTCATTTCTTTAAGAAGGGAGGAAAAGTCGCCCGGCGGCTATTGATATGCCAAAACTAGAACAAACCCAATCAACGCTTCTTGTTTCAAAACCAGTAGAAGAAATAAACGAGGGGAAGCCTAAGGTTGTTAGGAAGAAGTATCGGAACCCTCAACATATGCATCCGGCCGCAAATGCTATTATTAGTGTGCTGCTTGGGATTCTCGCATTTACGTGTATCTTTCCCTTTATCTATGTCATTATCATATCGTTTACAAATGAGGAAAGTATCGTCAGGAATGGTTTTCAATTGATCCCGAAGGAATGGAGCTTGGATGCTTATCATTATCTCTGGGGGATGAAGGAGTCCTTTTTCCGCTCTTATGGTGTTACGATTTTTATTACCATTGTCGGTACTATCATCAGTGTGTTCATGATTACTTTTTATGCCTACGCGATTTCAAGACCGCAATTTAAGTATCGCAGATTTTTCACGTTTCTCGCATTCTTTACGATGCTTTTCAGCGGCGGACTGGTGCCGACTTACATCGTGGTCACCCAGTTCCTGCATTTGAAAAATTCCGTTTGGGCACTGATCCTGCCCCTTGCGATGAATGCGTTTTACATTATCATTATGAGAACCTTTTTCTTAAAATCCGTTTCTGAATCGATTTTGGAATCGGCAAGAATCGATGGGGCAAGTGAATGGAGAATCTTCTTCCAAATCATCTTCCCGCTTTCCTTACCGGGAATTGCCACCATTGCCTTGTTCAGTACATTGGGTTATTGGAATGACTGGTTTACAGCATTGCTTTATATTGATAACCCTAATCTGGTGCCGCTTCAAGCATTACTCATGAAAATTGAGGCAAATCTTGAATTTATGAGAAAAAATATGGATGTCGCTATCATGCAGTCAAGTTTATTTGATACGATTCCGCAAGAATCAGCCAAAATGGCTATGGTTGTAATCGCCACCTTACCGATCGCAGTCTCGTACCCGTTCTTCCAAAAGTACTTTATTAGCGGATTGACGATTGGCGGCGTTAAAGAATAATCAATAGAAAGAGGAGAAGAGGAATGAAGAAAAAGAAGTTAGGCATTATGCTCGCATCCCTATTGGCAGCGGGAACCCTTCTATCTGCCTGCACAAGCAAAGACAGTGCAACATCAGAAAAGGGCGGTAAAGATGGACAGCCATATGAAATTAATTGGTACACGATTGGAACTCCGCAAAAAGATACTGAAAAAGTTTTTGCAGAAGTCAACAAGTACACAAAGAAAAAAATCAATGCCACAGTGAAAATGACGCAAATTGACTGGGGTGATTGGGATCAAAAATCACAGGTGATGATCAATTCAGGGGAACCGTTTGATATTATTTTTACCAATGGGACTTCTTATGTTCAAAATGCCCAAAAAGGTGCCTTTAAGGACATTGACGGTATGTTAGAAAAAGAAGGAAAAGAGCTTAAAGCAGCTCTCAACCCGGCCCTGTTAGAAGGAATTAAGGTTAATGGAAAAATTTATGGCGTTCCTACGAATAAAGAGGCAGCCAGACAATCGGTTTATACCTTTAATAAACGCCTTGTAGACAAATACCACTTTGATCTTTCAAAAGTAAAAAGCTTGGAAGACCTTGAACCGATGCTAAAAACGATTAAAGAGAATGAACCTAGCGTCACGCCAATGGCAACATTCAAAGCCTATCTGCCATACGATTATATCTTTAATAATGAAATGCCATTTGCCTTTGCGATGGAAGGCGATCGGGATCATGTGATTAATCAATTTGAATCTGATGTAACTATGAAAACCTATAAAACTATGCATCAATATTATAAGGCTGGATTCCTTAAAGAAGATGCAGCGACAAGTAAAGACAGCTGGCCAATGGATGTAGAAAACTGGTTTGTCCGCATGGGTGATTCTCAGCCATATGCTGATTTATTGTGGTCTCGCTCGGCTAAGTATGATGTGGTTTCTGTTCCGGCGGAAGATCCGATTACCATTAATGATTCTGTATCCGGTTCCATTCAGGCCATCTCAGCCACATCTAAGAATCCTGAGAAAGCAATGGAATTCCTGACACTGCTTAACACAGATCCATACCTACGCAACCTTGTTGATAAAGGGATAGAAGGCGTGCATTACGAAAAGAATGACAACGGAACAATTAAAGACCTTCCAGCACGTATCGATCGTTATAATGTTCCATCCTATTCACTTGGAAACTTCTTTGTTTTGGATTTGTATGAAAATGATCCTAAAGATAAGTGGGATAAATTCAAAGAGTTTAACAAATCTGCCAAAACAGCGCCAACCCTTGGTTTCCATTTTAACAGCGACTCAGTAAGATCTGAGCTTGCATCGATTACGAATATATCAAAAGAATTCTATCCGGCATTGGCAACAGGTTCTGTTGACCCAGAAGAGTACTTGCCAAAATATAATAAGAAGTTAAAAGAAGCTGGAATTGACAAAGTCTTAAAAGAAATTCAAAAGCAATTTGACGAATGGAAGAGCAAGCAAAAATAAGCACAAAAAAGCCAAGCTGGGTGGGAAATCTCAGCTTGCTTTTATTTGAAACCGTAGTTTCCAGTGGTAGACTAGAAAAAACAATAAGTATCATTTGAGGACATCAAAATGGGATTAAGAAGAAAAGGACGTTTTACTCAAAGAATATTTAATAAACTATTCTTGGCATCATCTATCACTATTATTTTAACCATCATTGTTTTAATCGTTACGATTACGAACTATTACTCGGAAGTGATTATTCAAAAAGAAGTGAACGTCAATACGAGAACGATGGAGCGGGTGGAGGATTATTTTTCAGCTAAAGATGCTGATATTAATCGGTCCAAAAGAGATTTTTATGTTAATGGGGAAGTCATTGATGATATGTCCTTTGCCCTTCAAAATGGGTATGCGAAATATTTGGAATACCGTCTCGACAAATTTTCGGAGGGCAAGTCCTTTGTACCGAATAATATTGATACGTATTTCAATGCCTATTTCGGTCAAGATAGCGATATTAATGCGATCAGTCTGCGTTCGTTGGAGACCCCAACTGTCGAATACCTGCTCATTTTTCAAAATTTACGATGGAATAAGAGCATCATCGATCCTTCCGGGCATTTAGGCAGCTTGTATCTTTCAGAAGAAATTCCTAATCTTGGCGGGCGTGTTATTCCACGAGGCAGGCAGCTAAGAGATACGTTTACCAAAAAGATTGTCGTTAACAATCCAGTGACCTTGAAAAAAATAGGTGAGATTACTATTTTTTATTCTACTAATCGTTTAGACAAAATGGTCAAAAAGCGTGATGGAGTGCCTGCTTCCTTTTTTATCATGGATGCGGAAGGCGAAATCGTTTATTCCGTCAATAAGGGGGATGTTCCCTTAGATATGATCAAACAGATAAAGCCTGAAACAAATGAGAAAAAAATAAAGTGGCGAAATGACCATTTCTATATCAGTACCATTGCGAACAAGGGGGATTATTCGTATATCAGTGTGATTCCCGATCGAGGGTGGCAAAAGCTGACAATTGTCAGGGGAACGATGTGGGGTGTCATTATATTCTTCATCAGTATTTCCATTTTAATTTCCTATTCGTTTACTCGAGATTATTCCAGGCGTATTAATAAGATTGTTGCGATTATTCGGCAGGTTGAGAAGGGAAATCTGGATGCCAGGATACCGGAATCCAAGCATGAAGATGAATTATCAAGGATTGCTGTTAATATCAATTCGATGTTAGATGAATTGAATAATTATATTGAACAATTTTACCTGCTAAATTTAAAGCAGCAGCAAGCGGAATTAAAAGCGCTTCAGGCCCAAATCGATCCTCATTTTTTATTTAATACGTTAGAGGCGATACGGATGGTGGCTGTTGTAGAGGGTTCAAAAACTTCTAGTAAAATGATTTTTCATTTATCCAAGCTATTCCGCTACTCGTTAGAATCAAAAGACACGGTGCCTTTGTATACAGAAATTGAATATGTCAATCAGTATTTAAAATTAATGCAATTTAAATTCCCAAACAAACTACAGGTTGATATTCATATACCTAGTGACGTGGAGCAAACACCTGTGCAAAAGCTCATTTTGCAGCCGATCATCGAAAATTATTTTGTTCATGGTTTTAGAAAGAACCGTACTGACAATGAGTTACACATTCGTGCCACTCAGCATGGAGAAATGTTGGAAATCACAGTGGAGGATAATGGTAAGGGGATAACGGAGGAGGATCTTGCGATGATTGTCCAGCATCTTAATTGTGAAGAGGGAGATGAAATGGATTCAATTGGATTAAGAAATATCCATCAACGTTTAAAACTTAAATATGGAGATACATTCGGTATTTCTGTGAAGAGTATCAATGATAAGGGAACGATTGTGACACTTTCTATTCCAGTAAGAGGGACCAGCCATGTATAAGGTGCTTCTTGTTGATGACGAGCCATTAATTACGATCGGCCTTCAAGCCCTCCTGGATTGGGAGGACTATGGGTTTGAAATTGTGTCGCGTGCCGAGAGCGGGGAAGAGGCGCTTGCTTATCTTAAAGAACATCCAGTTGACCTCCTTATTACAGACATATTGATGGGAGAAATGTCCGGTTTAGATTTAATTGAGGAAGCGAAAAAAATCCAGCCAAAGGTGAAATGTATTATTTTAACTGGTTACCAAGACTTCGAGTATATTAAGCAAGGTCTGTTATTAGGGATTGAAAACTATTTAGTCAAACCAGTGGATGAGGAAGAATTATTAACGACCGTTCAAAATGTTGGCCGGAAAATGAATGCAGTGTCGGGCGGTATTCAGGCACAAGAACCGTCCACCCTATTGGATAATACCTTGTGGCGGTTTTTGAATGGCGAGATTGAGAAGAACGACTGTCTGGAAAGATTGTCATTATATGATATCCAGTTTACTCAACCGTATTATGCTGTTTCGATTTTAAGCTTTGAAAACTATGACAAAGTGGAGATTTTAAAGGAGATCAAAACCTTTATTGAGGAACATTGCGCAGCCGTTTGTTTATTCAGTCCCAATCAAGACTTGGTCATTATTATAGGGAGCGAAAAGGAAAAGGACCTGTATCGATATAACCAAGGCCTGGTCGAGCAGCTAAAGGATGAAAAAAGTGGGGTCGGTTTATTCTATTTAGCGATGGGAAAGCCGGTGAAAACGGTAGACGAATTAGAGGAAAGCTTTATGAGAGCAAGAGAATACAGCTTATTGCAGCTATATTCCTGCCCAAATGTACTTCTTTCCGAACATTTGACGATTGATAAGCATGAAGAATTAAAAAAACAGCAAGAATTTAAAGAAACGATTGTCAAGCAGCTATTGAAAGCAGAGGGTGAAGTGATTCAGCGGATTGATTCTTTTTTTCAGGATCTCACCAAGCATTCCAGCTTTATCTCCCCGCCGGCTGCCAGAAAATATATCGTTGATTTACTTTCTTATATTCATTATTCGTTACAGCCGGACGATCTCTCCTATCATACAGCTGCCATCGAAAGAATCGTGTATAGTTCTGATATTGACGAGATGAAGGCTATTTTGAAGGAATATTGCCAGGAATTAATTTTTTCAATCCATAAGCAAGTTAATAATCGCAGTCCGATTGTCCAAAATGTTCTTGATTATATCCATGCCCACTATGATGAAGGGATTTCGTTAAAAACATTGGGCCAGCAATTTCATGTTAATGCCATCTATTTGGGGCAATTATTTCAAAAAGAAGTAGGGGCGGTCTTTTCAGAATACCTAAACCGATACCGATTGGAAAAGGCAAAAGAGCTCCTCAAAACCACCCACTACCGTGCAGGTGAAATTGGCAAAAAGGTCGGGTATTCGGATACGGCTTATTTCTATAAACAGTTCAAAAAAAGTGTGGGAACGACACCAAGTGAATGGAGAAAAATTAAATAAAAGGATGGTGATAATCAGTGGATAATAGTTTGCAAGAATATAACCTTACCTATCGTTTTCCAAAAAACTTTTGGTGGGGAAGTGCTGCATCTGGCCCGCAAACGGAAGGCGCAGCGCTGGTGGATGGAAGAAAACAAAGTATCTGGGATTATTGGTACAGCATGGAACCTGCTAGTTTTCATCATGGGGTGGGCCCGGAACATACATCGGATTTCTATCATCGGTTTAAAGAAGATATCCAGCTAATGAGAGAAACGGGCCATAACTCCTTTCGGACCTCGATTCAATGGTCACGGTTGATACCGGATGGAACTGGTGAAGTAAACGGGAAGGCCGTTGCCTTTTACAACCAGGTCATCGATGAATTGATTGCTCAAGACATCGAACCATTTATGAATTTATACCATTTCGATATGCCGATGTGCATGCAGGAAAAAGGCGGCTGGGAAAGCCGGGAGGTCATTGATGCCTATGTGAATTATGCGGAGACCTGCTTTCGCTTATTTGGCGACCGTGTGAAATATTGGTTTACCTTTAACGAACCGATCGTCCCGGTTGAGGCCGGGTATCTATATAATTGGCATTATCCAAATATAGTGGATTTCAAACGGGGGGCAACGGTTGCCCACCACACTATTGTGGCCCATGCGAAGGCAGTAGAAGCCTTTAGAAAAATGAATGTGGACGGGAAAATCGGCATTATCCTCAATCTCACCCCCTCTTATCCACGGAGCCAGGATGCCGAAGATGTGAAGGCTGCCCATATTTCGGATTTGTTCTTTAACCGCAGCTTCCTTGATCCGGTCACAAAAGGGGAGTATCCCCGTGATTTGGTTGATATTTTAAAAGAAAGAGACCTGCTTCCAGCCGTGGAGGCCGGTGATTTGGAAGTGATTAGAAATCATCCGATTGATCTATTAGGTGTGAACTACTACCAGCCGCGCCGTGTGAAAGCGAAAGAGAAGCCTGAGCCGGAGAATGCACCATTTATGCCGGAACATCTTTTTGATCCGTATATCATGCCAGGCAGGAAAATCAATCCGCACCGTGGTTGGGAAATCTGCGAGGAAGTTATCTATGATATTATGATTGACCTCCGTGACAACTATCGTAATCTGCCATTCTTTATTTCGGAAAATGGAATGGGTGTGGAAGGGGAAGAAAAGTTCCGTCATGTGGAAGGGTTTATTGAGGATGATTATCGGATTGAATTTATCCAGGAACACTTGAAATGGGTACATAAAGCGCTGGAAGAGGGAGCGAATTGCCTGGGGTATCACCTATGGACCTTCATGGATAACTGGTCATGGACGAACGCTTATAAAAACCGATATGGGTTAGTGGAAGTAGATTTACAGAACCATCTCACACGAACGGTTAAAAAATCAGGGAAATGGTATAAACAGTTGTCCGAAAACAATGGGTTTTAACCATGAAATGGGCAGAGGACGAAATTGAGGTGAGTCGGTTGAAAGCGTACATGGTATTCGATGTGGGCGGCACCTATATTAAATATGCTGTGATGGATCAAGAAGGAAAGAAACTAGAAAGTGGGAAGTTTCCGACTCCTTGTGAAGGATTAGAAAGTTTCTTGCAGAAACTTAGCCAAGTAACAAAAGAATATTCGAATTCATTTGAATTGCAAGGCGTTGCTTTAAGTTCACCCGGTGCGGTAAATGTTAAAACGGGGTTTATTGGCGGTGCCAGTGCAATTCCGTATATACATGGAGTTTGTATGACTGACCTCATAAGGGAACGAACGGGTTTCCCGGTATCGATAGAAAACGATGCCAATTGCGCCGCTTTGGCGGAAGGATGGTTAGGTGCAGCAAAAGGCACGGAATACTATATTTGTATTGTCATAGGTACCGGAATTGGCGGCAGTATCGTCATTAACCAATCAATCTTACGCGGGGCTTCGCTCCACGGCGGGGAGTTCGGTTACATGATTATGGGAGCACAGTCTAAAAATCCGCTTGATCAAACCTGGAGCAAGACCGCCTCGACCCATGCTTTAGTGGAGGAGGTCATCAGGAGAAAGTCACTGGCAAAAGGAACGTTGAACGGAGAAGAAGTATTTCGTTTGGCCGAAGAAGGGGACCCGATTGCCAAGGAGAGTATTGCAGATTTTTATAAACGGCTTGCGATCGGAATTTATAATTTAACCTATGCCTTGGACCCGCAAAAAATCCTCATTGGCGGCGGCATTAGCAAGCGGCAGGAAGTGATTGACGGGATCAATCAGGAATTGATGAGGTTAAGGGACGACATTTCAACTTTGCGAATAGAAGTACAAGCCTGTCAATTTGAAAATGATGCCAACTTAATCGGGGCATTGTTTCATTTCCTCAAGGACACAGGCCGGTTTGAAGAATTATAGATTAGGAGGAGCTGCGAATGCTTGGTGGAATTGAAGCTGGCGGAACAAAATTTGTTTGTGCTGTTGGAGACAAAAAGGGAACGATTGTGGACCGAATCCAAATCCCGACCACTACCCCGGATGAAACGATTCCGAAGGTCATTGAATTTTTTAAAAAATATCCGATTGAAGCGATTGGAATTGGGTCGTTTGGTCCGATTGATGTTAACCGGGAAAGTCCCACATACGGGCACATCACGTCTACCCCAAAACCAGGTTGGAAGGATTATCCGTTTGTGCAAGGGTTTGAGGATGAATTTGGGGTTCCCATCGGATTTCATACGGATGTGAATGCCGCCGCGTTAGGCGAGGCGACTTTTGGCGCAGCCAAAGGGATGGATAGCTGTTTGTATATAACGGTTGGAACAGGAATTGGAGCAGGTGCACTCGTTCAGGGGCAGATGCTTCAAGGGCAGTCTCATCCGGAAATGGGGCATATTTTGGTTAGGCGTCATCCGAAGGATCCCTATCAGGGGCGATGCCCGTACCATGGTGATTGTCTGGAAGGATTGGCGGCCGGTCCTGCCATTGAAGGCCGCTGGGGGCAAAAAGGAATAGAGTTAGAGGATAGAAATGAAGTATGGGAATTAGAAGGCTACTATATCGCCCAGGCACTGATGCAATATATTTTGATTCTTTCGCCAAAAAAGATTATCCTGGGCGGCGGCGTCATGAACCAGAAACAGGTATTCCCGTCGATCTACCAGCATTTGAAGGAGTTTCTCCGTGAGTATGTTTCATTGCCGGAGCTGTCAGAATATATTGTAAGCCCTGGTTTAGGCAATGATGCCGGGATTACAGGGGCGCTTTTGCTGGCCGATCAGGCATTGACTAAAGAGCCATAAATAATATTAATAGAAGAAACGTGCCACCACGTTGAAGGGTGGTACGTTTTTTTTTTTTTGCGAGCAAAAGACTTTATTTTAACCAATGAATCTATGGTTTTGCCAATAGGAGGGAGGGAATCGTACTGCTAAACTATTGGAAAGGCTTACATGAATGCCGGTTTATGACACGAAAGGGGGTGGAGGTTTTCAAAAATTTAGATAACCTAACGATTTTCGAAATATTTCTCACTTTAATCTATATAAATGTAAGGTATGTAAATTTTCAGGTTACATAAGGAGGAAAAAATGTTCGTTTTTAAAAAGTTGAAGTCGTTTTATCTTCCTTTTAAAAAGGATTTTATCTGGTCGCTGCTCTTTATGCTGCTTGTCGCTGCGATTACCGTCATCTATCCGGTCATTTTGCAGGTGACTATTGATGATGTCGTACTTGGGCGGAAGTATGACTGGGTGCCGTGGATTGCCTTGGGATTTATCGTGATCATGGGGGTAAAAGCCTTCTCTACTTTCATTCAGCATTATTTGGCAGATATGTTTGGTATTAAATCCGTGTACCTGCTCCGAAATGCTCTATATGAAAAGCTGCAGCGGCTATCCTTCAGCTATTACGATAACGCAAAGACAGGGGATTTAATGTCCCGCTTGACCGCGGATGTGGAAGGTTTTCGTTTTTTTGTATCCTTCGGCTTTAGCGAGGTCCTTCGCTTTGTCATTGTCGTGGGGACCAGTCTTTGTGTGATGTTCTATTATTCCGTTTCCTTGACTTTGGTCACGATGATGTCCCTGCCTTTTTTAAGTGTGGTGGTTTATAAGTTCGATCGAGCCGTCCACCCGGCGTTCCGTGGGATTCGCGAATCGTTCGGCCGCTTAAATACCATGGTGCAGGAAAATATTAACGGGATCCATACGGTTAAAGCCCTGTCAAAAGAAAAGGAGGAAACAAAGCGCTTTAACTCCTCCAATCAGGAGTACAGGACCAAGCAGCTGGCTACGTCGGTGGTATGGTCGAAATATTTTCCGTTGATGGAGCTGATCGGCAATATTTCCGTTGTCGCCTTGCTGGCCTATGGCGGATTTCAAGTGATCAATGGAGCGTTAAAGCCCGGGGAGCTTGTCGCCTTTTACAGTCTTGTTTGGTATATTATTTGGCCGATTATGAACCTGGGATTCACCATCAATATGTTCTCACAAGCAAAAGCTTCCGGCGAAAGGCTTCTTGAAGTATTGGAGGCAGATGAATCGATTATGGATAGCGATGACATCAGAAATAGCGGCAGATTGGAAGGAAAGGTGCACTTCGATCAGGTCACGTTCCACTATCAATCGGAAGAGGCGGCTGCGCTTAAGGAAATCACCTTTTCCGCGCCTCCCGGAACAACGATTGGGCTTATTGGTGCAACAGGTTCTGGGAAAACCAGTATGATTCAGCTTCTGTCCCGTTTTTATGAACCGACGGCAGGAACGATTGTGATTGATGATCAACCGATTCAGGAATACGGATTGAAAATGCTGCGTTCGCAAATTGGCGTTGTCTTACAGGAAACCTTTCTGTTTTCATCCACGATCAAGGCCAATATAGCGTACGGAAGACCAGATGCGGCGCTGGAGGAAATTATCGATGCGGCTAAACGGGCCCAGGCTCATGATTTTATTATGGAGCTGCCTGATGGATATGACACGAAGCTGGGGGAACGGGGAATGGGGCTCTCCGGGGGGCAAAAACAGCGGATTGCGATTGCGCGTGCCATTTGCATGAATCCGGCGATTCTCATCTTAGATGATTCCACTAGCGCGGTCGATATGGAAACGGAATTTCATATTCAAAAGGCCCTTCGAGAAGTCATGAAGGGGAGAACGACGTTTATTATTGCCCATCGTATTTCTTCACTAAAGCATGCCGATGAAATTTTGGTGCTGGATCAGGGAAGGATCATCGAACGCGGCACACATGAACAGCTGCTCGCCCATGGTGGAGCGTACCGGCGTATCTACAATATCCAATATCAGGATCAGGCAGCAATTTTGCAAAAGGCGGGAGGATAAGTGAAACATGGAGGACCAACGAAAGAAACAACTCATCCTCGAGCGGTTTCATTACTCTCAGGATGAAGTGATAGATAAATCATTTAACTGGCAGCAGATGTGGCGCTTGCTGCAATACTTAAAGCCTTATACAAAAAATTTACTGCCCCTTTCGTTTATGACAGTGATCATTTCAACCGCCATCCGTTTAATCATTCCGATTTTAATTGGCGTCTATACCCTTGACAAGGCGATTGTTGAAAAAGATACCACCTTATTGCTCCAACTGATTTTCATCATTTCAGGGTTGTATGTTTTATCCTATTTTGTCAATTTGCTAAGAATCCGCTGGATGAATAAGCTTGGGCAAAATGTCATTTATGATTTGCGGCAGCATTTGTTTACACATGTACAGTCCTTATCACACAGGTTCTTCGACCAGCGTTCGGGCGGGTCGATTCTTGTGCGGATTATGAATGATATTAATTCCCTGCAGGAGCTGTTTACAAGCGGTGTGATTAATCTATTAACCGATTTTCTCCTATTGCTGTCGGTTATTATTATCTTATTTTCTTTGAATGCCAAATTAACGATTGCGATTATGGTAATTTTGCCGATCATGTTTTTCATCTCCACCAGCCTGCGAAAAAAGATTCGGCTGCAGTGGCAATCAGTTCGGCTCGTTCAGTCGAAACTCAATTCCCATTTAAATGAAAGCATTCAAGGCATCCGCGTCACGCAGGCCTTTACCCAGGAAAAAGAAAACATTCAATTTTTTAAGGGAGTCAACCAGGAAAACTTTGAAACGTGGAAACAAGCAGTCCATAAAAATGCCATGTTTGGACCGTTTGTCGAGGTCACCAATGCATTGGGGACAGCCATTCTCATCTGGTACGGGGCATTTCTTGTTTCGGGTGGTGAAAGTACAATCGGGGAATTTGTCTCCTTTGCCTTTTATTTAGGGATGTTCTGGGAGCCGATTTCACGACTTGGCCAGCTGTATAATCAGCTGTTGATCGGAATGGCCTCTTCGGAGCGGATTTTTGAGTTTTTAGATGAAAGACCGCTGGTGTCGGAGGCCCCTAAACCTATGATTCTCTCTTCTATTAAAGGGCAGATTGAGTTTGAGGATGTGGAATTTTCCTATGATGGATCAAGAAAGGCGTTAAACGGTATTTCTTTTTCGATAAAAGCGGGAGAGACGGTTGCGCTTGTCGGCCATACGGGCTCCGGAAAGACGACCATTGCTAACTTGGTCAGCCGCTTCTATGATGCTACCTCGGGTGTGGTCAAAATCGATGGTCACCCTATTCATGAATTGTCGATTGCGGGTCTGCGCTCGCAAATAGGTGTGGTCCTGCAGGACACGTTTATCTTTTCAGGAACGATTATGGAAAATATTCGTTTTGGAAATCCGGGAGCCAGTGACGAGGAAGTGATCGCTGCCGCGAAGGTAGTAGGTGCCGATTCGTTTATTAACCAGCTTGCGAATGGCTATCAAACCGAGGTGGAAGAGCGGGGCAATATCTTGTCGGTGGGTGAGCGTCAGCTCCTTTCTTTCGCCAGGGCCCTTCTCGCTGGGCCAAAAATTCTCATTTTGGATGAAGCCACCGCCAGTATTGACACGGAATCAGAGGTCAAGATTCAAAAGGCATTAAGAACGTTATTAAAAGGAAGAACCGCCATTATGATTGCCCACAGGTTATCAACCATCCGGGAAGCCGACAACATCCTGGTTCTTGATCACGGACATATCCTGGAGCAGGGAAATCATGAACATCTCATGGCTAAACAAGGAATCTATTATGAATTAGTGAAAGCCCAATACAAAATGCTTGATCATGGGTGACGAGGAGTGGGACCATGGGGACGGTTCTTGTGCTAGAACCGTCCCTGTGGCATTTAGGCATTTTCTCCCCGCAGCAGGGGACTGGCTTCTTTTTATTCGGCTTTAATAAAGTTCTCAACAACAAAAGCAGAAACACCTAATGCGCTTGAATATTTTCCAAGCCGTGAAAAATCCAAGTGCAGCCCCTTTTGATGGAGCGTAAGAGTGTGTTTTTCAATCGTAGTCCGAATTGGCGGCTCCATCCATTCTTTTGCCAGCGCTAATCGATTGCCGATGATGACCTGATCGGGGTTAAAGGTGTTAATAATATTATTAATTCCATAACCAAGGTATTTACCGATTTTTTCAAAGTGACTCTTGGCCATTTCATTACGACCCTCAGCCGACTGAATCAATGTCTCAAGTGAATCAAAGCCGGGATTTTCCAGAAGGGCATTTTCAGAGGCATATGCTTCCCAACAGCCTCTGCTCCCACAGCTGCAAGGCTTTCCGTTGAGATCAATAATGATATGACCCATTTCACCGGAGAACCCATTTTTTCCTTGATATAATTCTTTGTTTATGATGATTCCAACACCGATTCCGATTCCAGCACTTATATAGATGATGTTCTGATAATCTTGACCCGCACCGAATTGTTGTTCACCAATCGCCCCAGCATTCGCCTCATTTTCAATGATTACGGGAACATGGTATAAGTCCTCAAGGTCCTTTTTTAATCCAATGTTGGTCCAGCCTAAGTTTGGAGCTAGCAGGACCGTTCCATTTGTGTTCACGATTCCTGGCACAGCGACACCAATCCCAACGATTCCATACCTGCTGTTAGGCATCTCATCCATGATCGACCCAATCATATGTTGGATTTTGCTTATAATCGCAGGGTAGGGGGTTCGGTTAACGCTTTCATGTTTCTCTAACAAAATATTCCCTTTTAAATCCGTCATCACGCATAGAATGTAATTCACACCGATATCAATGCCAATGGCATATCCGACCGTCTTGTTAAAATGCAGGATCACAGGTCGCCGGCCACCGCTGGATTCCCCGGTGCCGGATTCGTAAATAAGTTCCTGTTCCAATAACTCATTTACGGAAGAAGACACTGTTGCTTTATTCAACCCTGTTATTTGAGCAATATCAGCTCTTGATATGGGCTCTTTTTCAATAATCATTTGTAATACAAGGGCTTTGTTATTTCTTTTTACCGTTTGATGATTCCATGTCATGGTTCCCACTTTATAAAAAAACTCCTTATTTAGTAGTAAATCAATTTTAACACAAAACTTTGTTTATTTATTACACAAACTTACAAATGCATGCCTAAACTAGATCTTTTGGCTTGAAGAAGCGAAAAGACCTGCAAACTCACTTACATCTTAATAGCAGGTATTAGGCATAGCATAGGGTGTTTGTAAAAAACAGTCAGTCTTTTTCAAAAAAAATTAGTACACTTAGTTTGTCAAATAGACAAATTAAGTGTATCATGCTATGATTCGATTATCAAAGGTAAATAGTTTCAATACCTTCTTGTACACTCGTACACATACACAAACTAGGAGGAATCATGGATGGCTTATTTTGAAACAGTGAATAAAATCCAATTTGAAGGGGCTTCATCAAAAAATCCTTTCGCATTTAAGTTTTATAATCCTGAAGAAAAAATCAACGGCAAAAGTATGGAGGAAATTCTTCGTTTTTCTATTGCCTACTGGCACACCTTCACAGCTGACGGAACAGATCCGTTTGGAGTGGGAACTGCCAATCGTCCTTGGGATCATTTTCAAGGCTTAGATTTAGCAAAAGCACGTGTCGAAGCAGCATTCGAATTTTTTGAAAAATTAAATGTTCCTTTCTTTGCATTCCATGACATTGATATCGCTCCAGAAGGAAGCACATTAAAAGAAACAAATGAAAACCAAGATGTTATTGTTGCCATGATCAAGGAATACATGAAAACAAGCAAGACGAAATTGCTTTGGAACACGGCGAATATGTTCACGAACCCACGCTATGTTCATGGTGCTGCAACTTCTCCAAATGCCGATGTATTTGCATACTCTGCAGCGAAAGTGAAAAAAGCGCTGGAAGTGGCTAAAGAACTTGGCTCTGAAAACTATGTATTCTGGGGCGGCCGTGAAGGTTATGAAACACTTCTCAATACAGATATGAAACTGGAACAAGACAACTTAGCACGTTTCTTCCATATGGCAGTAGATTATGCGAAAGAAATCGGCTTGGACGTTCCGTTCTTAATTGAGCCAAAACCAAAAGAGCCTACCAAACATCAATATGATTTCGATGTAGCAACTGGTTTGGCATTCTTGCAAAAATATGACCTAACAGATTATTTCAAGTTCAACATTGAAGCAAACCACGCAACTTTGGCCGGCCACACATTTGAGCATGAGTTAAGAACAGCTCGTATCAATGGAATGCTTGGTTCAGTCGATGCCAACCAAGGTGATACATTGCTTGGATGGGATACAGATGAGTTCCCAACTGACCTTTACACTAACACATTAGCCATGTATGAAATTCTAAAAAATGGCGGCTTAGGAAAAGGCGGCTTGAACTTCGATGCAAAAGTAAGACGTGGATCATTTGAAGCAGATGATCTTTTCCATGCACACATCGCTGGTATGGATGCATTTGCCATCGGCTTAAAGGTTGCCAATAAATTAATTGAAGACAAAGCTTTAGATAGCTTCATCGAAGAACGCTACAGCAGCTATACTAATGGCATTGGCTTGGATATCGTCGAAGGAAAAACCAACTTCCGCGAGCTTGAAGCATATGCCCTCCAATTAAATGAAATTAAGAATACATCTGGCAGAACGGAACGACTCAAAGCAATCGTTAACCAATACTTATTAGAAACACTTTCATCTGTAACAGTTTAATTGAAATTATGTAGAAAAGTGCTGGGAGCATATTACTCCAGCACTTTTTTAGAAAAGGGTGAGCACCCATATATCGTGGGGAAAGAACGCGGCATGCTGATTCTAAATATGCCTAATTGTTTAGTTTTCTTATTAAATCTCAATGAACCCGCCACTTGGCGGGTCTTTATTATTTAGGGACTAAAATTAATAGATTTTGAAGACGGAAGGAAGATGAAAATGAATGTCACACAAGAGTACATAGGTGAACTTGGCAGCCAGACGATCTTTTCGTTTACGATACAAAACGATCATGGTATTGAAGTGACAGCCATTAATTATGGCTGTATAATCACTAAAATTGTTGTTCCGGATAAAAACGGAAATTTCGAAAATGTTGTTCTTGGGCATGATTTTCTCAATGAATATGTAAATGACCCCTATTTTCTTGTTTCATTACTGGGTACCGCTCCAATGTCATTGGCCAATCCAAAGGTCGGCTTAATCGCAACCAACGGATCAGCAAACGCAGCTAGTCCTATAAATGCAGTATTCTCCTATCTTAAAAACTATTAATTCGCAGCAAATCTAGCATTAACGTCGATGAATCAGCTATTGGCAGCTTCTCTTCCAATAGCTGATTCATTTCATGTATTTTATTAGAATGGAAGCCCAGGCAGTTGAGGTGTTCGAAAATGGCTAATCAAAAAAAAGGTTCTAACAATACTTCTGCGAAGATTATATTCTGGATAGTCGGTTTAGTGGCAGTCATCATTATGGGCTTTATTTTTCTAGCTCCTCATAAAAGCCAAAATACGGCAGGTCCAAAAGTTGAGGCCTACAAAGGAAAAAGTTCAGCACAGATTGACTATACAAATCAGCCTTACGTAGGAAAAAGTTCAGCATCCGTTTCGATTATTGAGTTTGGAGATTATAAATGCCCATACTGCAAAATGTTTAATGAAAAGGTAGTACCAACCATTAAACAAAAAGTAGATAAGGGAGAAGTGAAATTATACTTTATAAATTATTCCTTTATTTATCCTGATTCGACTCGAGCGGCAAAATTTGCTTAATCCGTTTATGCTGTACTGGGAAGTGAGACATTTTGGAAATTCCATGATCTTCTTTATCAAAAACAACCTAAGGACAGCAAATATGAAAAAATGGATATATATGACAAAAAATTCCTTACGGAGATATTAAAAGAAATTGTCAGTGATGAGGATGTAAATAAGGTTGTTCAATATTTTACTGCGAAAAAGGCAGATGCTGCTTGGCAAAAGGATATGGATCTTGTTAACAAACTGAAAGTAAACGGTACTCCAACCATTTTCGTAAATGGTAAGTTGGCTAAGACAATGGATGATTTATTAAATATGGTGGATAAGGCGGCAAATGAGAAATGAGCTAAATTAATAGAAAGCAAGAATAGAAAAATATAAAAAAATTCCAACTACTTAGTTTATTCAATGGACAAACTAATGGAGGGATGATATATTATTTTTGTAAATAGCAAAATTTAACTGAGGAGGTAACAAAATGAAGAAGTTGAAAGGTATTATCACTAGCTTATTGGTAGTAATGCTTGTCGGAATGCTGGCTGCTTGCGGAGGTCAGGATCTTGGCAGCAAAAATGTAAGCGGCAACAAGGGTGGAGACAAAGGCAGTAAAATTAAAATTGGTTTATCTGTTTCAGACTTAACACTGGAAAGATGGCAGCATGATAGAGATATCTTTGTTGAGGAGGCAAACAAACTTGGTGCGGATGTTGTAGTACAATCCGCAAACGGTGATGAGGCGAAACAATTATCGCAAATTCAAAATATGCTTTCACAAGGCATTGATGCTCTTGTTGTCATTGCGATCAACTCAGATTCATTATCTCCGGTTGTTGACCAAGCTAAAAAAGAAGGTATTCCTGTTTTAGCATATGACCGTTTAATCAATAACGCTGATGTTGATGCATATGTTTCCTTCGATAATGTTCGCGTAGGGGAAATGCAAGCTGAAGCATTAGTTAAACAAGTACCTAAAGGCAACTACTTCCTACTTGGAGGATCTCCAACAGATAATAACGCAAAAATGTTCAGAGACGGTCAAATGAACATCATTAAGCCACTTGTTGATAAAGGTGATATTAAAGTGATCGGCGACCAATGGGCAAAAGATTGGGATGCCAATGAAGCAATGAAAATCATTGAAAATGGTTTAACTGCAAACAACAATAAAATTGATGCAATTGTCGCTTCAAATGACAGCACAGCCGGCGGTTCAATCCAGGCTTTAGCAGCTCAACATTTAGATGGAAAAGTTGCTATTTCGGGACAAGATGCAGACTTGGCGGCAGTACAACGTATTGTAGAAGGCAAACAAACCATGACTGTTTACAAGCCAATCAAGACCATCGCAACAGAGAGTGCTGATGTTGCTGTTCAACTTGCTAAAGGTGAAAAAGTTAGTACAGACAGTACGGTAAATAACGGGAAAGTTGATGTTCCTTTTATCAAGCTTGATCCAATTATGGTCAATAAGGATAACGTGATTGACACCATTATTAAAGATGATTTCCATTCTTATGAGGATGTTTACAAAAACGTTCCAGAAAATGAGCGTCCGGAAAAAAAATAATCCTGTGAAAAAGAAGATAGGGGGAGCTATAACCCCCTTCTTCTTATTAAAGAATAATAGATTTAGGAGGTTACTTGGTATGGAAGCTTTTGCGCTCCAAATGCAAGGCATTACGAAAGAGTTTCCAGGTGTTAAAGCGTTGGACAATGTAACATTTTCAGTGGGTAAAGGAGAGATCCATGCTTTATGTGGTGAAAATGGTGCTGGGAAATCAACATTAATGAAAATATTAAGCGGTGTATATCCCAACGGAACATATAGCGGCAAAATTTTGATAAGTGGAGAAGAAGTTTCATTTAAATCGATTAAAGAATCACAATCAGCCGGTGTTTCTATTATTTATCAGGAACTGGCACTGGTGGGAGAAATGTCTATAGCGGAAAATATTTTCCTTGGTCATGACTTAATGAGAAGGAAAGTAATAGATTGGAACAAGATTAATACCGAAGCCCAAAAATGGCTGCAATATATTGGTTTGGATATCGATCCTGAAACCAAGGTAAATCAATTAACGGTTGGAAAACAGCAATTAATCGAGATTACTAAAGCTTTAACTCACAATACTGATATTTTGATCTTGGATGAGCCGACAGCCGCCCTGACAGAAAGCGATGTTGAAATATTAAAAGGAATCTTGATGGACTTAAGATCTAAAGGTGTTACATGTATTTATATCTCACATAAGCTTGGGGAAGTAATGGCTTTAGCAGATAGTATAACAATCCTTCGCGATGGTCAGACAATCGGTACATACCCAATTTCAGAGATGAACGAAGATAAAATTATCGCGAAAATGGTTGGAAGAGAACTCACTGAATTGTTTCCTTATGAGCCGCGCAAGATTGGCGAAACAGTGTTAGAGGTGGACGATTATTCAGTTTTTGATAAACATACAAACAGAACGATAATAAATAATGCTTCATTTAAATTGAAAAAAGGTGAAATACTTGGTATTTCAGGATTGATGGGTGCCGGACGGACGGAACTGTTTACCAGTTTATTTGGAGGTCTTCCAGGTAAAAAGCAGGGCCGGGTAGTGATCAATGGGAAGGAAACCAATATCCAAAAACCCGCCGATGCGATTCAAGCCGGTTTAGCCTATGTTTCAGAGGATCGAAAAAGATATGGACTTATTCTTGGAATGGATATTGCGAAGAACTCTACCTTAGTCGCCCTTAATAAAGTGATAAAACTTAATGTGATTGATAGCGCGCTCGAGGTTAAAAAAGCAGATGAAATTACTAGAAGAATGAAGCTAAAAGCACCAAACCTTGAGGCAAAGGTAAGTCAATTAAGTGGAGGAAACCAGCAAAAAGTAGTTTTAAGTAAGTGGATTCTAAATGATCCTAAAATTCTTATTTTGGATGAACCAACGAGAGGGATTGATGTTGGCGCCAAATATGAAATCTACAAGATTATCAATGAACTTGCCGAGCAGGGAGTAGGAATTGTTATCATTTCATCCGAATTGCCGGAAGTACTTGGAATGTCTGATCGAATTCTGGTCATGTCTGAGGGAGAGATCACGGGAGAATTCAGCCGTGAAGAAGCTACACAAGAAAAAATAATGGCTCGTGCTACTGGAGGGGTAAAGCTGTGAACAGTCAAGTATCTATAAATAAGCAACCACAAGTAAAAAAAGCAGCTGGAATTAAAGTGAAATTTGATCTTCAATCCTACACATTAATCATTGCGCTTGTTGTGATAGCGATTATCTTTGGTGCTTTTACCGGTGGTGAATTCTTATCATCACGTAATCTTTCAAACCTATTTACCCAAATGGCTGTTATGTCCGTTTTGGCCGTTGGAATGACATTGGTTATTGTCGCCGGTCATATTGATTTGTCTGTTGGTTCAATCGTAGGTTTAACAGGTGGTATTGCAGCCATGTTACAAGTATGGCACGGCTCTAATACGGTAATTGCTGTTCTAGCAGCCATTGTTGTGGGTGCTGTCATCGGGTTATGGCAGGGCTGGTGGGTTGCTTTTCGTAATGTACCTGCGTTTATTGTTACATTGGGTGGCATGTTGATTTTCCGTGGAATTTTGATTGGAATCAGTAAAGGACAAACCATTGCCCCATTAAGCAACAGTTTTGGTCAAATTGGAAGCAGCTTTATTCCATATGTTGTTGGTTATATCTTAGCCATCATCGGAGTTGTTCTTTTGTTCATTTCAAAAATACGCTCAAGAGCTAAACGGCAATCCTTAGGTTTAAATCTTTCTCCTGCCTTTCTTGATTATGGAAAAATCACGGTGTATTCCGTTTGTATTTTATTTGTCACTTATATGCTTAACCGCTACCTTGGAATTCCTTTACCAATGTTAATTGTTGTTGTCTTAGCCGGAATCTTTCTATTTGTATCACATAAGACATCGTTTGGTCGATTCACATATGCAATTGGCGGCAATGTGGAAGCAGCCGCACTATCAGGAATCAATATCAAACGAAATCTTTTATATGTTTTTATTTTAATGGGGGCATTGGCCGGTGTAGCTGGAGTATTACTAACAAGCCGATTGAATGCAGCCACTGTTAGTGCAGGAACATCCTATGAATTAGATGCCATCGCAGCTTGTGTTATTGGTGGTACCAGCTTGATGGGAGGTAAAGGAAAAATTGTTGGTGCCATAATTGGTGCACTGATCATGACTAGTATTGATAATGGTATGAGTATGATGAACATCGAGGCGTTTTGGCAATATATTGTGAAAGGGCTTATCTTAATTTTTGCCGTATGGATGGATGTTTCCAACCAAAAAAAATAATTCATTTCGTAACAATATTTTTAGGAGGGGTTGGACTTGCGAAAAGTTCGTTGGGGGATTTTAAGTACGGCTGAAATTGCAAGAACGCAGGTAATTCCAGCTATCATTCAAGCCAAAAATGCTGAAGTGGCAGCCATCTCAAGTTCCAGTGGCCGTGGAAGTGAAACAGCATTAGAATTCGGTATTCCCAAATTATACAATAGCTATGAGGAACTGTTAAACGACCCAGAAATTGATGCTGTTTATATCCCCCTTCCCAATCACTTGCATAAACATTGGGTAATTGAAGCAGCAAAGAAAGGAAAACATGTCCTTTGTGAAAAACCGGCAGCTTTAAATGCTGAAGATGCAACCGAAATGGTCAATGTTTGCCGTGAACACAATGTTAAATTCATGGAAGCGTTTATGTATCAGTTTCATCCACAGCATCAACGGGTTAAGGAAATTATTGCTTCGGGAAAAATCGGAGAAGTGAAACTCATGAGATCATCCTTTTCCTTTCTTCTGGAACAAAAAGACGGAAATATTCGAATGGATAAGGAAAAGGGCGGCGGAAGCCTATACGATATTGGAAGCTACTGTATTCACGCGATTCGTTTTATTTTAGATGCAGAACCAGCAGCAGTAGAAGTCCATGGAGAAATGGATTCTGAAACCGGGGTAGATCTGTCTGCAGTGTGTATATTAGAGCTTGAAAATGGGGTTAAAGCGATTTTTGATTGCAGCTTTGACACGGCTTTTAGAAATGAATATGAAATTATCGGAACAAAAGGCAGAATCATTGTCCCGAGAGCTTTCCGTCCCGACATTAATGGCGGCGAAGGTATCATAATTATTCAAAACGATTCAGTTGAAACAATCGAAAGAATTCATGGATATTTATATTTAACGGAAATCGAGCATTTTTCCAATGCCATATTGGAAGATTCGCCTATCATGTATTCCGGAGAAAGTATGATAAAAAATATGCGTGTGATTGATGCATGTTACCAAGCACTAATCAATTAAGATTGAAATCAACAAGCAGAACTCACTTTTTGGACTCCCAAAAAGTGAGTATTTTTTTTAGGCTGTGTTATAACTGAATCTTGATTTCACTGTGTTTGAAAAATAAACGGAAAATTTCCGTCTAAACTGAAAAATATCCATTTTTTCTTAAAAATAAAGGAAGTTTTTCCGCTTATATGATCCAAATCTATGGATTTTGTCTTATTTAGAGCAATTAAGCGGAATATCTCCGGTTATATCTTCCTTTTTAGAGTCCACTATATACATTAGCCGGAAATTCTCCGCCTATGGATCCTAGCAGTCTAGTAAGGCTTTAAGGGGCGAAATCATATCAATTGAACAAACCCACTCATTTCATCTGAGTGGGTTTGTTCATTTATTTATGACTCACATTCAGCGGGTTTGTGTTTTGGCACGAGTTGCATCAAGTTGCTTATTGATATCTTCGACGTCTTTATCTGATAGCGGGTAAAGAGCCATCACTATCATTGAAACGATCGCAAGCACTGCTGGAATCCAGATAGCTGTGATATTGATACCGGAAAGAGCACTAGCTGTTTGCTTCACCGCATGTCCATCGAAGCCATAGGCAGCAAGGAACCAAAGTGGAACGGCACCGCCAAGAGTGAAGCCGATCTTGAAGAAGAGACCCATAATCGCGTTGATGATCGCAGCGTTACGTTTGCCAGACTTCATTTCACCATAAGAGACAACTTCGGGAACGAGTGCCCACATGAAACCAGTTGCGGAAGTAAGACCCCACTGTTTGATGAAGGTTGAAACATAGGCAAGGGTGAGTGAATCATGCATGCCATCTAACGACCATACCCAAGTAAGGATTTCACCAACAACAAACATACCAAGGAAGAAATGGAAGAATCCCTTTTTACCGAAGATCTTCCTTAATTTTGGCCAGAAGACTGGGAAAGCAATACCAGGGATGGAGGCGATGAGACCTACTGCACCCATCCAGTCTGAGTGGTTGACCGTGTATTGGTTAAAGAAGCCATTCACTGTGTTCATGAAGAACATGAAGGTGAAAGCAAGCATAAAGAAGAAACCAAGAATAACGAGTGGTTTGTTGTTCTTCAATTCAACGAACAAGTCGGTCGCTTTCACTTCTGCCGATTGTTTCGCCGTTGCGACCACGCGTTCTTTTGTAAGACGGTAGCAGAAGAACAACGCCACAGCACCAAGTACCATGTAAACCATGTAAACCCCAAACCAAGCGTGACTTGCAGATGCATCTGTATACGTACCCATGTTGATCTTGAGACCAAAGAAACCTGTGTCCTTGGCCGAACGGTCTAATGGGGATGCCATTTGAACAAACATTGGAAACAGTGTGTAAACCAAGAGGTTAGCAATATTAGCCAACATCATTCGAGTAGTTGTGATTTTATCTACGGATTCAGGGTCACGTGTAAGTGAAGCATTGAGCGAGCCGTAAGGAATGTTAACCACTGAATAAACCAAGTCGAGCAGAAAGTAAGTGATAAAGGCGATGGGCACTGAACCACGAATGGCTGGAATTGGAACAAAGAGCATCGCTGATAAGATAATAAGTGGAATCCCTGCAATTAGAAGCCAAGGACGATATTTTCCGTTCTTGAAGGTATGTTTATCGACGTAGGTACCAACCATCGGATCCCAGAATACGTTCACGATACGGACAAACAAGAAGATGAACCCAGCTGCTGCCGTACCAATGGCATTAACGGTCGTCAGATAGAGAGCTAGGAATCCTCCAACTGTACCAAATACGAGGTTTTGGGCAAAGTCCCCAAGACCGTAGCCAATTCGTTCAGAAAGGCTGAGCTTATGGTATTCGTTATGTTGAATGTTTTGAGTGTTTTTGTTCATTTGTTTAACAGTTGATTCCATTAAAGCCATGTCAGTCAAATCTCCTTTTTAGCAAAATTTCCAATCACTTATCCGCTTACATTACTAGATATTGGTAGTATCGTCTTTTGGAAAAATTGAATCCCTCAAATCTTTTTAAGCCGTTAACCGCTTTCAGAGATGGGTAGAAAATGGTAACCCTTGTTAAAGTGAATTGCTGCATTCGTTAACGATCTAGAAATATTTTACAAACTTAGTTTGTTTATCGGATAAACTAAGCTTTGAGTTAATAGTAACACATGTCTTTTAAATGAACAATATACAAGTTAATAAATTTTTTTGAAATAATAAAATTAATATTAGGCTAAGCGAATTATTTGAAATCAGTATCGAAGAGTTAATATAGGGAGGCAGTTCCTTCCAAAGTAAAATCAAAGTTAAAGGGGGAAAAGAAGGAGTGAAACAATTAAAACAAAGTTTTGGTGGTGGAAGTGTTTATGCATCATAAACTACAAGAAAACTCATCCCCTGAAAGAGAAAATACTAATTTTTGGTTCCCTGGGCGCTGGATTGGGGGCCTCTCCTTAATCATTGGACGGCTCTTATTACTAGCGGCAGCTCTTCTCAGGATACAATTTCATTTTTTCTATGACGCGCAGCTCGCTGCTTACGCCGATCATCCTGTACTATTTCTTGTTGTGCTTACGGGAGTTGAAGAATAGGACGCATTTGAACGATATTATGACATAAAAAATCCCCTCAAGTTTTTCTTGAAAGGAATCACGTTTGCTTTGCGTTTTCAAGTTTTGATTTAATTTGGTTATTTTGAGATATTATGACACTGCTAAAAATAATTGTTGCTACAAAGCCTAAAAGTGAAAAAAAGACAAAAACAGCCAAATTGGTATTATCACGCAAAACAGGACCTCCCTCTAGTAATAAGTATAGTTTGTATAAAAAAACCATTTACTATTCGTAATTGCATTCTTCGAGGAAAATGTGCAATAGAACAAAAGGACTTTTTCCACTCCCTCAGTTAAATACGATTTTCTCCCGAATGCTCGCTAATTCGCAGGATTTCATTACCGTTGGTATAGAGTTAACGATTAAATGAAATGAGTTCAGATTTTTAGGCTTCGTGAAAGCATGGGGAAATAGAGGAGTGGTTTACAACTCCATATTTTACCATATGATGTACATGCTCCACGCCGCCCTTGGAGGCTTACCCTCCCATGTCTCAACGGGTCAAAAGCCCTATCATTCCTTCGTCATGCCTATCCAAGGGGTGGAGGCCAGTTATGCTAACGGGATGGGTCTAAGCCCTTTTGTGGAACAAACCTGGTACTCCGTACATGTTTGAAATCCTACGAATAAGCCAACATTCGATAACTGTAAAACTAACAATCACTTTTTCTTATTATTTATTGGAGTCTTTCCTTTTGGGAAACTCGAAAGTGTTTCTAAGAATCTATAAGTTCTTATGCTGCTAAAGTAGTTAAAGGT